>JALSRW010000331.1 GCA_026984595.1 Alphaproteobacteria bacterium | reverse complement strand
CGGGCGCGCAGGCGGAAGCTGCCGCGGCCGGTGGCATAGGCCTCGAGGAAACGCTCGCGGTCCTCCACCAGCACCCCGCCGGTGGGCAGGTCGGGCCCCTTGATCATCTCCAGAAGCTCGGCGGTCCCGGGCAGCGGCGCGTCGGCCGGCCGTTCGGCCATCCAGGCCAGCGCCCGCAACAGTTCGCCGGCATTGTGGGGCGGAATGCTGGTGGCCATGCCGACGGCGATGCCGGAGGCGCCGTTCGCCAGCAGGTTGGGAAATCCCGCCGGCAGCACCACCGGCTCGTGATCGGTGCCGTCGTAGTTGGCGCGGAAATCGACCGTGTCCTCGTCGATCCCCTCGAGGATGGCGCTCGCCACCTCGGTCAGCCGGGCCTCGGTGTACCGCATGGCGGCGGCATTGTCGCCGTCGATATTGCCGAAATTGCCCTGTCCCTCGACCAGCGGATAGCGCTGCGCGAAGCTCTGGGCCAGCCGCACCAGGGCGTCGTAGACGGCGGCATCACCGTGGGGATGGTATTTGCCGATCACATCACCGACGACGCGCGCACATTTCTTGAATCCGGCCGCCGGATCGAGACGGAGCTGGAGCATCGCGTAGAGGAGACGTCGCTGGACCGGCTTCAGCCCGTCCCGCACATCGGGCAGCGAACGCGCGGTGATGGTGGAAAGCGCATAGGCCAGATAGCGCTCGCGCAGTGCCTCCTCGAGGGCGATCGTCCGGACCGCATCCGCCTTGCTCATGCCTCTCCCTTCTTTTCCATCCGTCGCTGCCAGAGATCGACGAGACGTTCGCGGGCCGCCGGCAGCGGGCGTTCCGCCGGGGCGAGGATATGCCGGCGGATGAAATGTGCGGCAAGCCTCAACCCTTGCGCAATCTCCGCATCACCCGCCTCTTCTCCGCCGCGAAGAAAGGCCGGCAGCGGCAGCAGCCGTGGCGCCCATTCTCCTGCCGCCTCGCGGCTCACCGCCCGCCCGGTGCGCGGCGACACATAGGCGAGATCCTCGGCATTTCCGGTCACCGCGCAGTGCTCCAGATCGAGACCGAAGCCGAGCTCGGCGAGCAGCAGCAGTTCGAAGCGGACATAGCTCTGCGGCCAGTCCGGGGCTCGCGCCGCCAGCGTTTCGAGCAGGGTCAGCAGCGGCGCGTAGAGACCGGGATGGGCGTCGCGTTCGCCGAGACCGGCATCGAGCAGGCCGCAGGCGGAATCGAGGGCGGTCAGCAGCAGTGCATCGTCCATCACGGTCGCCGCGAACAGCCGCAGCGGCTCGACCGTGTAGCTGCCGAGATGGTCGCTCAGCCGGGCGCGCCAGCGACAGGAGAGGCGGTTGCCGCGCTGCAGGAGCGGCCGAAGCCGTCGTCCGGCCCCGCCGCGCACCAGCCCCAGATGCCTCCCGTGCTCGAAGGTGAACAGGGAAAGAACGGCATCGTGCTCGCCATGCCGGCGCGCATCGAGCACCACCCCTTCGTCCTGCCAGTCCATGCCCTTCGGCCTCAGCCCGGGAAGTCGAGGCCCATCTCGCTGTAGCGCTCGGGATCCTCCTGCCAGCGCTCGCGCACCTTGACGAACAGGAAGAGATGAACCTTGGCCTCGAACAGCCGTTCGAGCTCCTTGCGCGCCCGCTCGCCGATGGCCTTGATCCGCTGGCCGCCCTTGCCGAGCACGATGGCCTTTTGGGTATCGCGCATCACATAGATCGTCTGGTCGATGCGGATCTCCGCGCCGTCCGGGCTTTCCGCCCAGCCCTCGGTCTCCACCGTGATGCTGTAGGGCAGTTCCTGTTCGAGCTGCAGGAAGACCTGCTCGCGGGTGATTTCGGCGGCGAGAGCCCGCGAGGAGAGATCGGTGAGCTGGTCCTCCGGATAGAGCCAGGGTCCTTCGGGCATTCGCGCGGCCACCGCCTCCAGCAGATCCTCGCAGCCATCGCCGGTCCGTGCCGAGACCAGCCACACCGCCTCGACATCGACCGCCTTGGCGACCTCGTCGATGAGCGGCAGAAGATCGGCGCGACGCTTGACCAGATCGATCTTGTTGATCACCAGAAAGCGCGGTGCGCGGCTGCGGGCCAGACCGGCGAAGACCGCCTTGCTGGCCGCATCGAAGCCGCGCCCGGCATCGATCACGGCGAGCAGGATATCGGCATCGCCGGCCGCCCCCCAGGCGGCCTCGACCATCGCCTTTTCGAGGCGGCGGGCACCGCGCGGGCGGAAGATCCCGGGGGTATCGACGAACATGATCTGGCTGTCGCCGCGAATGGTGATGCCGATGATGCGGCGGCGGGTCGTCTGCACCTTGGGCGAGACGATCGAAACCTTGGTGCCGACCAGCCGGTTCACCAAGGTCGATTTGCCGACATTGGGCGCGCCGAGAACGGCGACAAAGCCGGCACGGCGCCTCGTCTCATGCATTTCCGTGTGTCCTGATCCATTCCAGAAGTCGGCGGGCAGCCGCCTGTTCCGCGGCCC
>JALSRW010000330.1 GCA_026984595.1 Alphaproteobacteria bacterium | reverse complement strand
CGGGGCATTTCGGCCGCGAGGCGACCTTCCTGGGCGAGGAGACGGGATCGGCCTGGCTGTGCGACGCGGCGCGCGCCTTCGATCTCTTCGGCTATCCGCGGGTGCCGCTGTCCCGGCTGGTACGCTGGCAGGCCGACTGGCTCGCCCGCGGCATGCCGAGCCTCGGCAAGCCCACCCATTTCGAGGTGCGCGATGGCCGCTACTGAAGGAGGTGGGACGGGCGGCTCCGCGGTCCCGGAGCGCGCGAGCGGCGGCGAAACCGGAACGGCGGCGTCGCAGCGTGGCGATACCCGCAAGGCGATACTCGACGCCGCCCTCGCCGAGTTCGCGCGGCACGGGTTCGGTGGTGCCCGGGTGTCCCGCATCGCCGAGGCCGCCGGGGTCAACAAGCGCATGCTCTACCATTACCTGGGCAACAAGGAGGCGCTCTATCTGGCGGCCCTGGAGAGCGTCTACGAGACCATCCGCGCCCGCGAGCTGGCCCTCGATGTGGAGCGGCTGGAGCCGCGCGCAGCGGTGCGCGCGCTGGTGCGGACCATCTGGAACCATTTCCTCGAGCATCCCGAGTTCGTCGCCATGCTGGCCAACGAGAACCTGAACCGTGCCCGGTACATCACCCGCTCGGCGGTGATCCCGAAACTGCAGCCGCCCTTGATCGCACGGATCGAGCGCCTGCTCGCCCGCGGCAAGGCCAGCGGCCTGTTCCGCGCGAACGCCGATCCGCTCCAGCTCTATCTGTCGATCGCCGGCCTCTGCTATTTCTACTTTTCCAATCACCGCACCCTGTCGGTGATCTTCGACCGCGACTTCATGGCCGAGGAGGCGCTCGCGGTCCGCCTCGAACATGTCACCGAGGTGGTTCTCTCCTATCTCGAGGGGCACCGTCGTGCCGTTCCTTCCGCCTGAGCTGCCGCCGCCGGCGGCCCGCATCCTCTTCGCGGGTACCGCGATCCCGGCCCATCCCCTGGCCCTCGATGCCGAGCGCCGCTTCGACGAGCGGCACATGCGGGCGCTCACCCGCTACTATCTGGATGCCGGGGCGGGCGGTCTCGCGGTCGGCGTGCACACCACCCAGTTCACCATCCGCGAGGCCGGCCTCTACCGCCCGGTGCTGGAGCAGGTGATGGCCACCGTGCGGGACTGGAGCAGCGGGCCGAGGGTGATGATCGCCGGCATCTGCGGGCCGACCCGCCAGGCGGTGCGCGAAGCGCGGATCGCCCGCGATCTGGGCTATCATGCGGGGCTCCTGTCCCTGGCGGCACTCCGCGATGCCGGCGAGGAGGCGCTCCTCGCCCACTGCCGGGAAGTGGCGGAGGTGCTGCCCGTGATCGGCTTCTATCTGCAGCCGGCGGTGGGCGGCATTCCTCTTCGTGTCTCCTTCTGGCGGCGCTTCTTCGCCCTCGAGCGGGTGGTGGCGGTCAAGGTGGCGCCCTTCGACCGCTACGCCACGCTCGAAGTGCTGCAGGGGCTGATGGAGGCCGGGGCGGAGCAACGGATCGCCCTCTATACCGGCAATGACGACCATATCCTGCCCGATCTGCTGCTGCCTTTCCGGCTGCGGCGGGGCGGCGAGGATCTCGAGCTTCGTTTCGTCGGCGGCCTTCTGGGCCATTGGGCGGTCTGGACCGAGCGGGCGGTCGATCTCCACCGCCGTTGTCGAAAGGCGGCGGCGCGTGGCGAGGTGCCGGCCGATCTCCTGGCGTTCGATGCGCCGGTGACCGCCATGAACGCGGCATTGTTCGATGTCGTCCACGGGTTCGCCGGCTGCATCGCCGGCATCCAGCAGGTGCTCTGGCGCCAGGGGCTTCTCGCGAGTCCCCTCTGCCTCGATCCGAACGAACGGTTGTCACCCGGCCAGGCCGAGGCCATCGAGCGCGTCCGCCGCCTCTGGCCGGAGCTCCTCGACGACCGTTTCGTCGCCGCCAACCGCGCCCGCTGGTTGGCCTGAACCCGCACCGCGTCCTGGAGGCATCGACCGCCGGCTGCTTCGCGATACGGCGGTCTCGCTCCCCTGCGCATCCACGCGCGCAGCCCGAGGGTTGATTCCGGCACAACCATCCCCGGCGCGTCTCGGTGCCTTCTGGAACAGGTCAAGTCGCTGAACCATCGACCGGATTCAATCTGGTCGATGCCGAAGAGTCTTAATCCCTTCTGGAACAGGTCAAGTCGCTGAACCGCTGGCCGGGCACTAACCATCGGAGGACACCAAGTCTTAATCCCTTCTGGAACAGGTCAAGTCGCTGAACTGTCGGCGGCCACCAGGCCGTCGGCATCGATGGCTGTCTTAATCCCTTCTGGAACAGGTCAAGTCGCTGAACTCACATCCCGGCAATGGTGCCGGGATAAACAAGGGTCTTAATCCCTTCTGGAACAGGTCAAGTCGCTGAACCCGACCGGAAGGGGGGGCACCCGCAACGGGTGCCGTCTTAATCCCTTCTGGAACAGGTCAAGTCGCTGAACCGAATGTTTATAGGAATTGTTATACATTTCTCCGTCTTAA
>JALSRW010000329.1 GCA_026984595.1 Alphaproteobacteria bacterium | reverse complement strand
CGCTTCCACCAAGGTGCACCAATGAGCGAGAACGCACGGATCCTCCGTGTCGCCTTCGAAAACTACTGGCATTGCGGGTCGGGACGGGCCGGCGGCGAGGATGCCGACGCGGTGGTCGAGCGGGATGCGGACGGCTTTCCCTATGTTCCGGGTCGGCATCTCAAGGGGGTGCTCCGTCAGGCGGTGCGCCATCTCGAGGTCCTCGAAGTATTTCCTGCGGGAACGACCGCCGATCTCTTCGGCGCGGATCCGCAGGAGGAGCTGGAGCTCGATCCCACGGCGCCTATGGGCGAGACCAGCCTCGGCTCCCTCGCCTTCGGCTCCGCCCGTTTACCGGCGGCAGTACGAAGGAGCTTGTCCGAGGAATTGCGAAACCAGCTCTTCGGCTATCTCGCCGCCACCGCTATCGACGAGAACAGGGGTGTGGCCAAGGAGCGCACGCTGCGCCGTATCGAGGTCGCGATCCCGCTCGAGCTTCGAGCGCGGGTGTCGCTGCGTACCGGCGGTCCAGCGCGGGAAGACTGGGCAGAGCTGCTCGAAGCCGCCTTCCCGCTGGTCACCGCATTGGGTGCCCACCGCAGCCGCGGTCTGGGACGCGTACGGCTGGCATGGCAAAGGGAGGACATGGCGAAGTGAAGTCCCGAGCCTTCGTCTTCACCCTGCTGGAAGATGTCGTCTTCAGTTCGCGAGCGGCTACCGAGGGTGGTCATCGCGGGCTCGACCGCATTCCCGGCTCCGCCCTCCTCGGTGCTGCCGCGGGACGACTTTACAACGAGCTGAGCAATGCCGACAGATGGACCGTGTTCCATTCGGGCCAACTGCGCTTCACGGACGCGCTGCCACGCACCTCCACGGGCACCGTCGGCCTGCCGGCTCCCGCCTGCTGGCTGCAGGAGAAACACGCCAGCATCGTGACCGCCGAGAGGAAACTGGATCCCCAGCAAGTCCGAAACGGGCTCCACGGCCGACCACAGGAATCGGTGCCATTCTTTTCCCTGCGCGAACTCTATGTGGGCATCGACGGCTCCCTCGCCCGGCCGAGGCGGCGGCTGCGCATGAAGACGGCCATCGACAAGAGCCGTGGACGGGCACGCGAAGCTGCTCTCTTCGGATACGATGCGCTCGAAGCGGGACAAGGCTTCCTCGGGGGAGTTGCGGCGGACGACGGGGTCGAGGAGCATCTCTTCGACGAGGTCTGCAACGCGATCGAGGGTGTCCTCCGGCTCGGCCGTTCGCGCGGTGCCGAATACGGTGCGGTCGAGGCGAAGCGGTTGGATGCGGCCGGGCTCCAATCCGCACCGAAGCCGCGCGCGCCCGTGCTTCGGAACCGAACCGTTTTGTGGCTGCTTTCCGATCTCCTGCTCGAGGATCGCGCCGCTGCCCGAGTGCCGGAGCTGCGATTGGCGGATCTCCATCCAGATCTCGCTTCCGAAAACGGGCGCCTCGTTGTCGAGGAGTCCTTCTTCACCACGCGACGCATCGCCGCTTTCAACGCATTTCTCGGGCGGCCGGAGCGGGATCGCGCGGCGATCGAGGCCGGAAGCGTGCTGGTGTTCGAGGAGATGGACCGGCAGGCGCTTTCGGAGGTCGCCGAAGGGGGCCTCGGCCTCGAGGTCCAGTGCGGCTTCGGCCGCGTGTGGGTCGATCCGCCGCTGCTGGCGGGTGAACGACCCCAGTTCGAGTCGGCCGCGCCATGCTCCGGGTCGGTTCCGGAGGCCGAAGAGCAAGAAAACCCGGCGGCAGAGGACGAATATGCGCGAAACCTTCGCAGCTTCCTGAAGGCACGCCATGGGGCGCGATCCCGTCGCGAGGAGGCCGAGCGACTGGCACGAACCTGGCTCAAGGAGCTCCCGCGCCTTTATCGCAATGGCCGCAACTTCGCCGGCAAGACAGCGGGTGATCCGATCGGACCCGGAAGTTCCCAGTGGGGCCTCGTCATGACCGCGGCTCGAACGGAGAATATCGATATCTTGCGAAAGCGCCTCGAGGAAATCTGCAGGGAGGGCGATCCCGATTGGGACTTCCAGGTGGGCCCCCGGGAACGGAGGGAGGATGACCAAATGCCGGTCACGCTCCGCGAATGGCTCCTCACTCGCATCGGCGAGGCCGGAGACCGGCAGGCCGACGGAGCTCGCGCCCTCGGCATTCTCGCCTCGGAAGCCCGCACGAGAGCCGAGGACTGGCGTCACGGCCGCTTCGGGAGCTGACGAACGATGCCCTTCGAACGCTATCTCCAGATCGCGCGGGTCGTGATCGAAACACGAACCCCGCTTTCTATCGGCACCGGAATGTCGGCCGGCCTGTTCGACACCGCCCTCCTGCGCGATGCCAACGGCCTCCCCGCCATTCCCGGCTCGAGCCTGGCCGGTGTGCTGCGCCATCTGTACAGACGGCATACGGGCTGTGCAGCCTCCGCGGAACCCCTCTTCGGAAGCCAGGACAGGGCCTCGCGATTGTGCGTTTCCTGGGGCTGGATCCACGACAGCGGAAATCGGCCCGT
>JALSRW010000328.1 GCA_026984595.1 Alphaproteobacteria bacterium | reverse complement strand
GGCGATCCCGCCGAAGAACTCGAGACTGCCGAGCAACAGCGCCCAGAGAAAACCGGGAGTGTAGCCGACGCTCTCGAGAAACTGTGCCGTGCCCGACAGACCGCCGCCGCCGAAGGCACCGAACAGTTTCTGCATGCCGTGCGGTACCAGCGACAGACCGACGGTGACCCGGACCAGCGCGTCCATGGCCGGATCGAGCGCCCGATAGAGGGAGCCGAGCGCGGGAACGAGAAGTCTCGGACGATCCGTGGCGGTGGGGCCGGCCATGCTCCGTCCTCCCTGATGGTTGCAACCCGGACATTTCTCGGGAGTACCATCTACGATCGCCGTGGTTTCCGCACAATCCCGGCGCGGAGCGACGGTCCGTTCGCCGGAAATGGACAATCCCGATCGGCATGCGCGTAAAGACGGACCCGCGAGGGGGTCCGCCGATCACGCTGGAGCTGTACCGGGGAGAATATCCGACGCGCAGTCGGCGACTGCGCCGCAGAACGTCGATGGGCAGGCCAGAGCTATCGAGGAAACGGTAACCATCGGCCGCTTCTCCGGCTGTGGCATTTCTCACAGATCGACGGGTCCGGGGCGACGGCAGTGAAACTCGAAGACACCGAGACGACCGTCCCCCAGAGCGGCAGCGATGTTCGCCACCTTGGCCCGAAAGCTCTCGCCCATCACCACCGGCGCCGAGGCCCGGGCTGCGGTCTCGGGATCCACGAGCCGTTCGGCGCTCTCGGCCATCGCGGCGGCGCCTTCGGCCGTGCGATCGATCCGTTTCACGAGCTCGAACCCTGCGGCCTTCAGCAGCTTCTCGAGCTCCGGCGGCGAAGCCAGATGGCTGGTGGCCGGGGTTTCCGCCCAGGGAACCGGCAGATCGGGATCGCCGGCCAGCCGCACCACATCGTAGAGCGCGAAGAAGCCGCCCGGCTTCACCACCCGGAAGGCCTCGGCGTAGAAACGGGGCTTGTCGGCGATGTTCATGCCGACATGGATGCTGTAGGCACCGTCGAAGCCGGCATCGGCGAAGGGCAGCTCCAGCGCGCTGGCTTCCTCGAAGCGGACCCGGTCACCCATGCCGACATGTGCCGACAGGGTGCGTGCGGCCCGCACCAGGGCTCCGGTGAGGTCGATGCCGGTGACCCGGCAGCCGTAGGCCAAGGCGAACAGACGGGCGGCGCCGCCGAGGCCGCTGCCGATATCCAGGAGCTCCATGCCGGGCTGCAGGGGCAGGCTTTCGGCGAAGCGCTCGGTGGCCTTGCGGCCTCCCACATGCATGTCCTCAACGCCGATCAGGTCCTCCGGCCGCAGCCGTCCGGGATCGCGGCCCTGCGCCTCCAGCAGCGCCAGCAGGCGGCTCGCCAAATCGTCCCGCGCATAATGCGCGGCGACCTGCTCTTCCATGGTGATGGTCTCCTTCCTCGGGCTCCAAGCAGCATATAGAGCCCGAAGGCGCCGGGGGCGATGCCGCCGATGCGGGCCAGCGACAGACCGGCCGGCAGCCGCGAACGCCACACCCGATGTTCGCCTCTTCGTGATCCCGCGGTATCAGAACGGGCTGAGGGCGCCGAGCGGAAGAGCGAGCAGCAGAGGCGCCAGCCCCGCCACCAAACCGCCCATCGCCGGCCGCGCACGCAGTTCCCCGAGCGCCCAGGCGAGAGCGGCCAGCACCGCGCCGATCTTGACGAATGCGAGCAGCGCTGCGCCCGGTGCCGCCAGCGGATCGATCAGCGCCGGCTCGACGACGAATCCCAGCGGCACGAGATAAAGGCCGAGCCCCAGTCGCATGGCGTGGAAGGCGGTCGCCAGCCAGGGTGCGCCGAGCATGCCCGAGGCGATGAACACGGTGCCGCAGACCGGCGGGGTGATGGTCGAGAGCAGCGCGTACCAGAACACGAAGAGATGGGCCATCAGCCCCTCGAGGCCGAGCTGCTGCAGGGCCGGTCCGGCGACCGAAACGGCGATCACGTAGGCGGCGGTGGTCGGCACCTCCATGCCGAGGATGAGACAGGCGAGCGCGGTCAGCAGCAGTGCCGGCAGGAGCT
>JALSRW010000327.1 GCA_026984595.1 Alphaproteobacteria bacterium | reverse complement strand
GGGCGCCCTCCTTCCGGCCGCTCCGTGACCTCCGCGGCAGCCGCCCCGGCCGCCGGCAGACGCTCGGCGGCGACCTCCTCGAGGCGTTCCCGCACCTTGAGGAAATCCCGCCAGACCAGACGTTTCTGGGCCGGCTGGCGAAGCAGATAGGCGGGATGAAAGGTGACCATGGCCGGCACCGGCCGCCCCGGACCTTCCCCGCGGTAGACGAATTCCCTTCCGCGCAAGCGCGTAACTCCTTCCCTGACGCCGAGCAGCCCCCGCGCCGCGATCCCCCCCAAGAACAGGATGAGCTCGGGCCGCAGCAGTTCGATCTGGCGCTCGAGGAAGGGCTGGCAGATCGCCAGCTCCGCCGCGGTCGGGGCCCGGTTGCCCGGCGGCCGCCAGAAAATCGCGTTGGTGATCCATACGCTGCGGCGGTCGAGACCGATCCAGGAAAGGATGCGATCGAGCAGCTTGCCGCTGGGACCGACGAAGGGTCGCCCCTGCCGGTCCTCTTCCGCGCCCGGCGCCTCGCCGATCAGCATCAGCGGAGCCTCGGGATTGCCGTCGGCGAAGCACAGGCGGGTGGCGGTCTGTTTGAGCGAACAGCCGTCGAAGGCCTCGAGAGCGGCCTGCAGTGCCTCGAGGGTCGAGCAGGCTCGGGCGAGGCCGCGCGCATCCGCGACCGGCCCACCTGCTGCCGCTTGGGCGGCGAACGGCGCCCGAGAAACCGGCGGCGATGGCGGGCGCGTAGCGGTCTCCCCGACCGTGGAACCCGCCTCCGTCCGGGCCGGCTCGCCCGGTTCGCGCAGGCAGCAGTCGACACCGCCGAGCGCGTACCACTCGAGCCAGGCGACCACCGCCTTCGGGTCCGGCTCCGCAGCGGATCTGCCGGCGGCTCCCTCCATCCCTCTTCTTCCCCCAGATGCGACCCGGATTCTCAAGACCGGGGACGTCCGGATTTATTCCACGCCGACAGTGGTACTTTTAACCGGTCGTTAACGCAAGCGTCTGCTACTCTACCCTACGTCATGGGGAACCATGGGGGCGCATGCGACCGCTCCGGCGCTGCCGGCGGCCATGCGGAGGTGGCGGGCGGCTCAGATTTCGCGGAACGGAATCGGCCGCCCGCTGCGATCGCAGACGAGCTTGCCGCTCTCGTCCTGCGCAGCTATGTATCGCCCGTGGCCCACGGCGGTCCCGACGTAGAGCGTAGGCTTCACTTTCTTGCCTTCGAAAGTCTTCAGCTGCTGCGCTGGCCCGCGCGCCGATGGATCGTTCTTGCTCTTGGACGTCTTCAGCATAGGATGCGCTCCACGAATCCGGGTACGACAACAACGGCCGCCCGCGAGCCTGTCCCCGCGGCGAGGTTTGTTTGGGGTTTCGTCCCGCCTCCGTCAAGAGGGCGTGGCGAGCCCTCGTCCGCCCTCCAGCCATGGACATTGCCGATGGCCTCTCGGTTTCGGCGCCAGCAGCCGGTTCTCGCCGCCCTTCGCAGCGCTCTGCTGATCGGGGGGCTGGGCCTGGCGGCCTGCAGCGGACCGTCCTCGCTCTACGATCCCCTCGCCGGCAGTCGCGTCGCACCGCCGATTGCGATCGACGATTCGGGACCGGCGGGAGCCTATCTCGCCGGACGTTTCGCGCTCCAGAACGGCGATTATCGGACGGCTCTCGAGTATTACCGGGAGGCCCTGTCCGAGCAGCCCGAGGATCTGGAGCTGCGCCGGCGGGTGTTCCTCCTGGAGATCGAGACCGGCGCCTTCGAAGATGCCCTCGCCTCGGCACGGGATCTGACGGCGCTCGGCCCCCGTCTGCCGGAGGCCGACCTGCTGGTCGCCATCGAGCAACTGCGGCAGGGGCAGTGGTCGGCGGTGCGTCGGCAGCTCGAAACGCTCGGCAGCCGCGGTGTCCTCGGCATGGCGCGCCCCATCCTGCTGGCCTGGGCCACCTTCGCCGCCCAGGATGCGCACCGGGCGCTGGACATGCTGGCCGGAGAGGAGCGCGGCGAGGGACTGCTGCGCCTCAACGCCTATCACCGCGGCATGATGCTGGTGCTGCGCGGCGAATACGAGCGGGCCGTCACTCTCCTGCGCAAATATGTGCGCTCGGGCGAGGCGGCGCCGACGCGCATGGTCCAGGCCCTGGCGTTCGCGCTGCAGCAGGCGGGCCGGACCGGAGAGGCGCTGGCACTGGTCCGCGATCAGCGTGCCGCGATGCCGGACAATCCGGTGCTGGCGGCGCTGGAGAACCGCCTCACGGCGGGCCGGAGCATCGCACCACCGTTCGGCGATGCGGCCGGCGGCATGGCCGATGTGCTGCTCGGCCTGGCCCAGGCCCTGCAGGATCAGAATGTCGGCGAACGCAGCCTGGTGCTGGCGCGCTTCGCCACCTTCATCCGACCGAACCTCGACGAGGCCTGGTTCCTGATCGCCCGCCTGGCGCTGGAGCGCGAACAGCCCGAGGATGCCCTGGCCGCCCTTTCCCGCATTCCCGAGGACTCGCCCTGGGCCTGGCGGGCGCGGCTGCTGG
>JALSRW010000326.1 GCA_026984595.1 Alphaproteobacteria bacterium | reverse complement strand
GGCCAATGCCCGACTCGGCGATCCCCGCTGGCTTTCCGACCTGGCGGCGCTGTCGCGGGAGCTGGTTTCCACTCGCGAGGTACGGCTCGCCGATCGCAGGATCCTCGTGGATCTGCTCGATCGGGCCATCGCCCGCAGCCGCGATCCGGGACTGCTGCGCGGCCTCTGGGTGCTCCGCGCCGAGGTCGCCAATCACGGTCTGGCCGCTGCCCGCACCCATCTGCGGCTGAACGCCCGCCAGCTCCACAACGCCGTCCGCAACACCATCGGCATGGAGCACGCGCCCGACGATCCCACCTGGCGGCTCAGCTATCTGGAGGCGGTGGAGCGGCTGATCGACGGGGTCGAACCGGTCACCGTCAATTTCGGCTCGATCGTGCACGAGCAGGCAACCGCACGGCGGGCCTTCATGATCTGCGCGCAGCTCCTCAAATATCTCGACGGCGGCGAGCCGATCCGCTTCCTGATCGCCGAATGCGAGACCGCCTTCACCCTGCTGACGGCGCTCTATCTGGCGAAACTGTTCGGGGTCGACGACCGCATCGACATCTCGCCCTTGTTCGAAACCCGGCTGGCGTTGGAGCGCGGCGCCGGCATCCTGGAGCAGGCGTTGGCCTATCCGGCGTTTCGGGAATATCTGCGTCGCCGGGGGCGGCTCTGCATCCAGACCGGATTTTCCGACGCCGGCCGCTACATGGGGCAGACGGCGGCGGCGGTGGCCATCGAGCGGGTGCGGCTGGCGCTGGCCGACATCCTGGTGGCCCACGGTCTCACCGATCTCGAGGTGATCATCTTCGACACCCATGGCGAGAGCATCGGCCGCGGCGGCCATCCCGACAGCCTGCGCCACCGCCTCGAATATTTCGACACGCCGGAGAGCCGCCGGCTCTATGCCGAGCGCGGCATTCGGCTCCGCCAGGAAACGAGCTTCCAGGGCGGCGATGGTTACCAGCCGTTTCTCCGCGAAGAGACCGCGCTGGCGGTGCTCTGCCGCTGCCTCGAGCATGTCTTCCGGCCGGCGCCGGCGGAGCCCGATCCCTTCTACGAGCGCAATGCCTATGTCGACGAGTTCTTCGCCGCGGTGCGCCAGTTCAATACCCGGCTGATCGACGATCCCGCCTATGCCCGCCTGCTCGGCATGTTCGGCACCAACCTGCTCTATCCCACGGGCTCACGTGCCGAGCGGCGGGAGCGCGAACGCTCGGGAGCGGTGCCGGTGCTCGAACATCCCTCGCAACTCCGCGCCATTCCCCACAACGCCATCCTCCAGCAGCTCGGCCATCTGGTCCATGTCATCGGCGGCGTGGGACAGGCCATGGCCAAGGATCCCGATGCCTTTCGCGATCTCTACGGATGCAGTCCCCGCTTTCGCAGCCTGATGACCATGGTCGAGCATGCCTTCAAATTCACCGATCCGCGGGTGACTGCGGCCTATCTGGCACTGTTCGATGCCGGGCGCTGGCTGCAGCTCGCCTCCAGCCGGGCCGCCGAGAGCGACCAGGAGGCGATGCGCCTGGTGGCCGATCACATGGAGGCGATCGGTCTCGGGGAATGCCTCGCCCGGGTGTTCCGCTTCATGCTGCGGGATTATCTGGATCTCGCCGCGGCCCTGCGGGAGCATCGCCGGCGTACCCGGGATGCCGGCGAGACGCCGATCGCCGTCGATGCCGCGACCCGCGACCGGCTGCACCTGCTGCATGCCATCCGGTTGGCCCTGCTGCAGGCATTGATGCTGCGGGCGATCGGCATCCCCGATTTCAGCGATCGGCACGCGGTGACCCGCGAGGAGCTGGTGCAGCGCCTGTTCCGTCTCGATGTCGAGGCGACGCTGGCGCTTCTCTCCGACATCTTCCCGCTCGACGAGGCGGATGGCGGCGAGGAGGATTACGGCGAACCGGCGAGCTACACCGCCTCCGCCCAGCAGTCCTACGCGCACGAGCACGCCGTGCTGTTCCGTCCGATCGAACGCACCTACGAGCTGATCCGCCGGATCAGCACCGGCGTCATCCATCATCTCGGTGCGGTCGGCTGAGGCGGCGGGTCAGCCCGTGCCGTCGTCGAGGGTGCGGCGGATGCGCTTCTCGCCCAGGAAGCACTGGTAGCCGACGAAGCACCAGAAATATTCGACCCGGGCATCGATCGCGCCGGGGCCGATCTGCTCGAAAGGCAGCCGGAGCGTCACCCCGCCGGGAAAGTACTCGGTTTCCACCGGCGTCGTCGCCGCCCGCCTTCCCTCCGGCCAGCGCACCCCGGAAGCACCGGTGATCTCGACGCTGGCACCGGGATCGGCGATCAGCCTGGCATCGCCCGTGGGCGTCAGCCGCACCACCAGTTCACGGTGCGCACCGCGGCCGGTGATGCTGTCCTCGATCTCCACCTCGCCGCGTTTCGTCGCGCTGTCCGATCCGGTCAGCCCGTCGAGCAGGAGATCGAGATCGCCGGCCGCGCGAACCGGTGTCGCCAACGGCAGCAGCAGCAACGCCGCCAGCAGAACACGCATCAGACGATCCGCTGGCCGGTCTTCTCCCAGTCCGCGAGGAACTGGGCGAGGCCCTTGTCGGTCAGCGGATGCTGCGCCAGCGCCCGCATCACCTTGGCCGGCATGGTCGCCACATCGGCGCCGAGACGAGCCGCCTCGATCACATGCCCGACCGAGCGGATCGAGGCGACCAGCACCTCGGTGCGGATGGTATCGGGATAGTTGCCGTAGATGGTGCAGATATCCTCGATCAGCTCCATGCCCTCGTGGCCGGCATCGTCGAGCCGGCCGACGAAGGGCGAGACGAAGGTGGCACCGGCCTTGGCCGCGAGCAGCGCCTGGCCGGGCGAGAAGCAGAGGGTGAGGTTGACCTTGACGCCCTCGGCGGCGAGCCGTCGGCAGGCCCGCAGCCCGTCCCAGGTGAGCGGCAGCTTGATGCAGATGTTCTTGGCGATCTCGGCCAGGCGATGGGCTTCCCGGAGCATCGCTTCCTGCTCGGTGGCCGTCACCTCGGCACTGATCGGGCCGGGCACGAGGCCGGCGATCTCGGCCAGAAGCTCGAAGAGATCGCGTCCGGTCTTGGCCACCAGGCTCGGGTTGGTGGTGACGCCATCGACCATGCCGGCCGAGGCCAGATCCGCGATCTCCGCGACATCCGCCGTATCCAGGAAGAACTTCATCGAAAGATTCCCCTCACCTGACCATGTTTCTGTCTGCGGTGGTCGCCCTCAGTGCCGTGCCTGCTGACGCGGCACGTACATCCCGTCGCGCAGCTCGCGGAAGAACTCGCCGATCTGCGGATGGCCGACCGGCTCGCCGCTGGGATCGGGCTGCAGGTTCTGCTCGGAGACATAGGCCACATAGTAGGATTCCTCGTTCTCCGCGAGCAGATGGTAGAAGGGCTGGTCCTTGCTCGGCCGCACCTCCTCGGGAATCGACTGATACCATTCCTCGGTGTTGCTGTAGACGGGATCGACATCGATCACCACCCCGCGGAAGGGGAAGAAGCGGTGGCGTACGATCTGACCGATCGCGAACTTGGCGTTTCGCTGCTGCATCACGTACCTCGCAGGATCACCCGTCCGGCGTACCGGCGGTCGAAGGCTGCCCGCCCGGTGCGGGGCGACGGCAGATGCCCCTCCATATGGGCGCCCTCGCGCCCGCCTCCAAGACTACCCCTTCCGGCCGGGTATTTCGACGAGATTGTGGATGAGGCTGGAAGTGTCCCAGCGCCCGCCGCCGGCCTGCTGTACGAGACCGTAGAACTGATCGACCAGGGCGGTGACCGGAAGCGGGGCACCGTTGCGTCGCGCCTCGTCGATGGCGATCTTCAGATCCTTGCGCATCCAGTCGACGGCAAATCCGAACGCGAACTCCCCCCGGACCATCGTCCGCCAGCGATTGTCCATCTGCCAGGACTGGGCGGCGCCCTTGGAGATCACATCCACCACGCGATCGGTGTCGAGACCGGCGCGGATGGCGAAATTGGCGGCCTCGGCGAGCCCCTGGAGAAGCCCGGCGATGGCGATCTGGTTGACCATCTTGGTGAGCTGGCCGGATCCCGCCGGACCCATCAGGGTGACCGCTTTCGCATAGGCGCGCATCACCGGCTCGGCGCGGGCGAAGGCGCCTTCCTCGCCGCCGCACATGACGGTGAGCTGTCCGTTTTCCGCCCCGGACTGGCCGCCCGATACCGGGGCATCGAGGAAATGCGCGGCGCGCGCGCGACAGGCGGCGTCGAGCTCGCGGGCGATGTCGGCGGAGGCGGTGGTGTGATCGGTCAACAGGGCGTCGTCGGCGAGCCCGGCCAGAATCCCGTCATCGCCGTAGACCACGCTGCGCAGATCCTCGTCGTTGCCGACGCAGGTGAACACGAACTCGGCTGCCGCCGCGGCCTCGCGCGGGGTGGATGCCACCCGGCCGCCATGCTGCCGATGCCACTGCTCGGCCTTGGCCCGCGTGCGGTTGAACACGGTCACTTCGTGCCCCTCGGCGGCCAGATGGCCGGCCATCGGATAGCCCATCACGCCGAGACCGATGAATGCGGTGCGCGCCATGCTCGCCTCCTCCGTGCTGCCGGTCACGGCGCAGGAAGCTAGAGGGCGGCCGCGCGCCGCACAAGCAGCCGGATGGTTGCCGGCGTCCGCCGCCGATCGAATATGAGGGCTCCGACCATGGAGCGGGTTTCTCCGAGGATGCGCACTTCCTTCGCCAGTCCGGCAGTCGTCCCCGAGCGGAGCTGTACCGCGCCACAGGAGCGGGATCCCGGCTTCGCGCTCTACGTGCACTGGCCCTTCTGCCGGCACAAATGCCCCTATTGCGACTTCAACAGCCATGTCCGCGCGGCGGTCGACCAGCGGCGCTGGCGCCGCGCCCTGCTGGCCGAACTCGACCATTTCGGCGCCCGCACCGAGGGGCGGATCCTGCGGGCGATCTTTTTCGGGGGCGGCACACCTTCCCTGATGTCGGCCGCAACAGTGGCCGCGGTGATCGCCCGGGCGCGGGACTGGTGGCGGTTCGAGCCGGCGATCGAGATCACGCTGGAGGCCAACCCGACTTCGGCGGAAGCGGCACGGTTCGAGGCTTTCGCAAAGGCCGGTGTCAACCGCCTGTCGCTGGGCGTGCAGGCGCTCGAGGAGGGCGCGTTGCGTGACCTCGGACGGCAGCACGGGGTGGCCGAGGCGCTGCATGCCCTGGCTCTCGCCCGCGAGATCTTTCCGCGGGTCGGCTTCGATCTGATCTATGCGCGACCGGGGCAGGGCCTCGCCTCCTGGAGGGACGAGCTGCAACGCGCGCTGGAGCTGGCGGTCGGCCATCTTTCCCTCTACCAGCTCACCATCGAGCCCGGCACGCATTTCTTCACCCTCGCGCGCCAGGGGCGGCTCGAACTGCCCGACGAGGATCTCGGGGCGGCGCTGTTCGATCTCACCCAGGAGCTCTGCGAGGCCGCCGGCCTGCCCGCCTACGAGATCAGCAACCATGCCCGTCCCGGCGAGGAGAGCAGACACAATCTCGTTTACTGGCGCTACGGCGATTATGTGGGCATCGGTCCGGGCGCCCATGGCCGGCTGACGCTGGGCGCACGGCGGGTGGCGACCCGGGCACGGAGGCTGCCCGAGCGCTGGCTCGAAACGGTCGAGCGAGAGGGCCATGGCCAGCTCGAGGAGGAGGAGCTGGCACCGGCCGATCGGGCGACCGAATATCTCCTGATGGGCATGCGGCTCGCCGAGGGGGTGGAACTGTCACGTCTCGCTGCGCTGGCGGAACGGCCCTGGGAAGCGGTTCTCGATGTCGGTGCGGTGCGGTTGCTGGAGGCGGAGGGACTCCTGCAGTGCGCCCACGGGTCTCTGCGCACGACCGCCGCCGGGCGCCGCCGTCTCGATGCGGTGATCCGCGGGATCCTGCGCTAGAGGCCCAGATAGGCCGCCTTGACACGTTCGTCGGCGAGCAGGTCGGAGGCCCGGCCGTCGAGCACGATCCGGCCCGATTCCAGCACATAGCCGCGATCGGCCACCGACAGGGCGACGAAGGCGTTCTGCTCGACCAGCAGAATGGTGACGCCGGTGGCCCGCAGCTCGCGGATGGTGTCGAAGATCCGCTCGACGATGCGCGGCGCCAGCCCCATGCTCGGCTCGTCCATCAGCAGGAGAGCGGGTCTGGCCATCAGGGCGCGGGCGATGGCCAGCATCTGCTGCTCCCCTCCCGACAGGGTACCGGCCGGCTGGCGGCGCCGTTCCTCGAGCCGCGGAAACAACCTGTAGGCCCGTGCCAGGCTCTCGGCGAGCTCGTGGCGCGGGCGGGTGAAGCCGCCGAGCAGAAGATTGTCCTCGACGCTCATGGGGGCGAACATCTGCCGGCCCTCCGGCACCTGGGCGATGCCCAGCCGCACCCTTCTGGCCGCCGCCGTCCGGGTGATGTCGCTGCCGCGGAAACGGACGACACCGCTGCTCGCCGGCTGGACACCGGAAATGGTTCGCAGCAGGGTCGTCTTGCCGGCGCCGTTGGCGCCGACGATGGCCACCAGCTCGCCCTCCTCGACGGACAGATCGACCGCATCCAGGGCGCGGATCCGCCCGTAATGGGAGCCGAGGCCGGTGATCTCAAGAAGCATGGCCGGCCGCCAGCGCCGCCTGCCCGAGATAGGCCTCGATCACGGCGGGATCGTTGCGGACCTCCCGAGCCCGGCCCTCGGCCAGCATCTGGCCGTGGTCGAGGACGATGATATGGTCGGAAATGTTCATCACCAGGCGCATGTCGTGTTCGACCAGGACGATGGTGATGCCGTCGGCGAGGAGGCTCTTCAGGAGCGCCTCGATTTCCGCGGTTTCTTTCTCGTTGCAGCCGGCCGCCGGCTCGTCGAGCAGCAGCAGCTCGGGTCGGCTGGCCAGCGCCCGGGCGATTTCGAGCCGCTTGAGCGCACCGTAGGGCAGGCTGTCGGCGGGTGCCTCGCACCAGTCGGTCAGACCCACCCGTTCCAGGAGCGCCTCGGCGTCACGCCGCGCCTGCCGCTCCACCCGCCGCAATGCCGGTAGCCGGAACAGGGCGTGCAGCACGTTGCGGTCGAGCCGCAGATGGCTGCCGATCAGCACATTGTCGACGACGCTCATGTTGAAGAAGATCTGCAGGTTCTGGAAGGTACGGGAGATCCCCCGGGCCGCCAGCCGCTCCGGCGGCAGACCGGCGATCTCCTCGCCCTTGAAGCGGATCGAGCCGCCCGTCGGGCGCAGCACCCCGGTCACCAGGTTGAACAGGGTGGTCTTGCCGGCGCCGTTGGGGCCGATGATCGAATGGATGCCCCCGGCCGGCAGGGTGAAGCTCAGATCCTGCACCGCCCGCACCCCGCCGAAGCTGCGCGTGAGCCGTTCCACGACCAGCAGGCTCAACGGCGCTCTCCCAGAAGGCGCAACGCCAGGGTCGGCACCAGGCCGCGCGGCAGGAAGATCATCGTCAGCACCATCACGAGACCGAGCATGACATGTTCGTAGTTCTGGAAGACCGTCAGGAACTGGGGCAGGGCGGTGAGCAGGGCGGCGCCGACGATGGCCCCGAAGATCGAGGCCATGCCGCCCAACACCACCATCGTGACGAACTGGATCGAGCGCAGGAAATCGGCTTCATCGGGGGTCAGCCAGCCCGAGAAATGGGCGAACAGCGAACCCGCGAGACTGGCGACCACCGCCGAGACCACGAACACCAGCACCTTGTAGGAGGTGGTGTCGACACCGCAGACGCGGGCCGCGATCTCCGAACTGTGGACCGCCCGCAGGGCGCGGCCGATGGGGCTGTCGACGAGATTGAGCGCGAGCCAGGTGACCAGCACCAGCGCCCCGCCGACCAGCCAGTACCAGGCCTGCGGGCTGGCGATCTCGATGCCGAGGACCGTCAGCGAATCCACCGGCATGCCGTCGGGTCCGCCGGTGAGGTCCACTTCCTGGGAGAGGATGATGGAGATGATGACGCCGAGGCCGAGGGTGGCCATCGCCAGGTAATGTCCCTTGAGAGCCAGGATCGGACGGGCGACGACGAAGGCGATCAGGCCGGAGATCAGGATCCCGGCCAGCAGCGCCAGCAGCGGCGGCCAGCCGTGGCTCGAGGTGAGGATGGCCGAGGCGTAGGCGCCGATCCCGAAGAAGCCGGCATGGCCGAGGCTGATCTGGCCGGCGTAGCCGATCAGGAGATTGAGGCCCACACAGACGATGGCGGCGATGCCGACATTGATCGCCACGTCGAAATAGAAGCTGTTGGGAAAGGCGAAGGGCATCAGGAGGATGACCAGGATCAGGATGCCCAGCCCGCCGTAATGGGATCGGAGCAGCCGGCGCATGCCGTCAGACCCGCTCGATCCCACGCAGCCCGAACAGTCCGTTGGGCCACAGCACCAGGAACAGCAGGATGATGACGAAGGCCACCGCATCCTTGTAGGCCGAAGCCAGATAGCCGGCCGCCATGGCCTCGGCGATGCCGATCACCAGCCCGCCGACGATCGCGCCCGCGCCCGAGCCCAGGCCACCGACGATGGCCGCGGCGAAGCCCTTGAGGCCGAGCATCACCCCCACCTGGAAATGGGTCGGGGCGAGCGGGGTGATGAGCACCCCGGCGAGCGCCCCGAGGCCGCCGGCGAGAGCGAAGCTCAACATCACCACCCGCCGGATGTCGATGCCCACGAGCTGGGCCGCGAGTGGATTGTAGGCGGTGGCCATCATCGCCTTGCCCCAGAGCGTACGGGCGAAGAAGAACCAGAGCAGCAGGGCGATCACCGCGGTGGCGCCGAAGATCCAGAGCGACTGGGGAAGCAGGGTGGCGCCCAGGATCACCAGCGGCTTCTCTCCGGAGATCGCCGGCAGGGAATGGAAATTGCGGTCCCAGACGATGCCGGCGAGGCCGCGGATCAGGATCGAGGCGCCGATGGTGATGATGATCAGGCCGACCGCCGAGGCACCCTTCGCCGGAGCGATTCCCAGCCGCTCGATGGCCACCGCCACGGCCACCGCGATCAACACCGCGGCGAGGGCGGCCAGCGGCAGCCCGATGCCGGCGGCGGCCAGGAACACGGTCGCCATGCCGCCGATCATCACGAACTCGCCCTGGGCGAAATTGATCAGATGGCTGGCATTGTAGATGAGCGAGAAGCCGAGGGCGATCAGGGCGTAGATGGCGCCCACCGTCAGACCGGAGAACAGGAACTGGAGAAATTCGGCCATGGTCAGTCTTCGCCACCCTCGACTCGGCACCCGGCGGGGCGTCGCCTAGCACGGCCACGCCACTTCGCCAATGGCTTCACGAAGGCTCCGGCGGCCGGTCGGCGGCGGGCGGTTCGGCGCAGACCCGGTTGCGGCCGAGACGTTTGGCGGCGTAGAGGGCACGGTCGGAACGGGCCAGCAGGCTGTCGAGATCGGCCTCGGCACCAGATGCCGCGGCCGCGCCGATGCTGACGCCGAGCGGCATCGGGCCGGGACTTTCCGCGACTGCCCGGCGGATCCGTTCGGCGACCACCAGGGCGGCATCGAGCCGGGTCTGGGGCATGATCACCACGAACTCGTCGCCGCCGAAGCGGGCGGCCACGTCGGTGGCCCGCAGGGTCTGCCGCAGAATGGTGGCCAGCCGCTGCAGGGCGCGATCGCCTTCGGCATGGCCGAGGGCGTCGTTGACCTGCTTGAAATGGTCGATGTCGACGGTGAGGATGGCGATGGGCTGCTGGTAGCGGCGGGCGATCGCCACCAGCTCCTGGGCGCGATCGAAGAAGGCGCGGCGATTGTAGAGACCCGTAAGCTCGTCGGTGCCGGCAAGCTCCCGCATGCGTCGTTCGGCGATCTCCCGGCGCCGGATCTCTTCCTCCAGCCGCGCCCGGGCCCGGCTCAGCTCGTCGATGATGTGCAGCAGGACTCCCACCGGCAGGGCCGTGAGCCCGCCTGTTACCAGCCCCGTGATGAGCGCCGCCTGCAGCGCCTTTCCGACATCGGTGGCGCCGATGCCGAAGATCAGGAAGGCGACGCTCGCACCAACCAGCGCGCTGAGAAGCGCGGCGGCCACGGTGGCCGTGCGCCAGCCGTAAACATGGACGAAGGCGGCGAGATGGAGCAGCGGGCGTGGCAGGAGCGCGCTGCGAAGGCCGGCGACCGGCTCGCCCTCCTTCTCGGTCCTGTCACCGGGAAGATCGAAGCCGGCCGCCATGACCAGTCACGTGCGGGACGCGCGCTGCCGGGGGAGGGGCCACGGGATGCGCGTCCCGCCCGACAGGGTCAATAGAGGAACTTCCAGTCGCCACCCTGAACCTCGAGCATTTTGAATGCTTCCGGGCCGAGGCCCAGATGGTCTTCGGGGCTCATGTTGAAGATGCCGTCCACTCCGATGAAATTCCGGGTCTGCTCCAGCGCGTCGCGGACCTTGGCGGGATCGGCGGTGCCCGCCCGCTCGATGGCTCCGATCAGCAGGAAGAGTGCGTCGTAGGCATGACCGCCGAAGGTCGAGACATCTTCGCCATAGGCCTCGGTATAGGCCTGGATGTAGGCCAGCCCGACCGCGCGCTGCGGGTCGTCCTCGGGAAGCTGCTCGGCCACTACCAGAGCGGCACAGGGAAGGCGCACGCCTTCGGCGGCCTCGCCCGCACCCTCGATGAACCGCTTCGAGCAGGAGCCGTGGTTGTGATAGAGGCGCCCTTCGAGGCCGAGCTGGGCATAGTTCTTGGTGACGATGGTGGAGGCGGCGCCGAAGCCGCAGAACAGCACCGCCTGGACACCGGCGTTGCGGATCTTGGTGAGCTGGGGCGTCATGTCGGTGTCGCCCTTGCCGTACTGTTCGGCCGCCTTGATCGTCAGGCCGTAACCTTCCGCCAGCTCCCGGGCGTTCTTCAGACAGCTCTTGTCGAAGCCCCCCGAGCCTCCGATCAGCCCGATCTCGCTGACCCCTTCCTTCTGCATGTCGGCGTAGACCTTTTCCACCGCCATGCGATCGGTGTGCGGGGTCTTGAACACCCATTTCTTGACCGGGTCGATGATCACCGAGGCGCCGGCCAGGGAAATGAACGGACGCCCGGCCTTCTCCACCAGCTTGATCACCGCCATGGTCTCGCCGGTCGTGCTGCCGCCGACGATGGCGTCGACCTTGTCCTGCTGCAGCAACCGCTTGACGTAGGTCACGGCGTTCTTGGCACTGGTTCCGGTGTCGTAGACCACCAGCTCCAGCGGGTGACCGAGGACGCCGCCCTCGGCATTGATCTTGTCGACATAGAGCTCCAAGGTCTTCTTTTCGGGGTCGCCGAGAAAGGCGGCGGGTCCCGTCACCGCCAGGAACGAGCCGATCTTGATCGGCTCGGCCGCATGCCCTGCGCCCGCGAGTCCGAGGAGCAGCGCACCCGCCAGCACCGAAAACACCTTGCGAGGTCTCTCGTTCACCGACCTGCCTCCCATGCTTACCGCCAGTCTCCCCACCGGCCGCGGCCGGCGGGCAGGGCAACCGATAGCACCGGCGCATGGCTCGAGGCAAACACCCGAGTGATGGAAAGGCCGGATTCAGGCAGCGTGTTCCAGCCGCTGCTCCGCCCGCGGCGCGGCCTTGCGCGTGTACCGCCAGACGGTGGCCGGCGGAATGTTGCGGACGACATAGGCGGCCAGCCGGGCCCGCAGACCGAAGGAACGGGTGGGAATGGGCGAAAGCGGGGAGTAGCTGTACTGAACGAGGGCG
>JALSRW010000325.1 GCA_026984595.1 Alphaproteobacteria bacterium | reverse complement strand
AGCGCATCCGGCGCGGAGCGCTGCGGCGAAGCGGGAGGATTTCGCCTCCTGCGCCGACGGGGCGGGGCCATGCGTCGGTGGTGTGCAGCGCGAGCTGTGGGCTCACCTTCTCCGCAACATTGCGGACGGTTCGCCGCCGCGCACGGCACCCCGTCGCCGGAAACGCCCGGCGCCGGCACCCGGTCCCGCCTCCCTCACCGACCATGAGGCGAGGACGGGGAGGCGCCTCGCGCGTCAGCCACTCTCCCGGTGGGGTTGCGATCGCGCGGGAACGCGCCCTGTCGCTTCATGCATCGCCCGGCCGGTCCGCCGACCGCGGTACCCCGGGGCGCCCCCGAACAGAGACGGTCGCCCCCGATCCGCCTGCGGCGCGACCGATGCGCCGCCGCCGGCGGGACGCTAGCGGGTGCCCGCCTCCGCCTGTGCCAGGAGCTGACGCAGCACATAGTGGAGAATGCCGCCGTGACGGTAGTATTCGACCTCGTCCTCGGTATCGAGCCGGCACAAGAGCTCCACCTCCTGGTGGCTGCCATCGGCGCGATGGATGGTCATGCGGACGGTCATGCGCGGCCGCAGGCCGGCCTCGAGCCCGGTAAGATCGAAGGTTTCGGTGCCGTCGAGTCCCAGCGTCCCGCGGGTGACACCCTCGGGGAAGGTCAGCGGCAGCACGCCCATGCCCACCAGATTGGCACGGTGAATCCGCTCGAAGCTTTCGGCGATCACCGCCCGCACTCCGAGCAGCAGGGTGCCCTTGGCCGCCCAGTCCCGGGAGGAGCCGGTCCCGTATTCGCGGCCGCCGATCACCAGCAGCGGCGTGCCGCGCTCACGATAGGCCATGGCCGCGTCGAAGATCGGCATCACCTCGCCTTCCGGCATCAGCCGCGTCCAGCCGCCTTCCTTGCCGGGCACCATCTCGTTGCGGAGACGGATGTTGGCGAAGGTGCCGCGCATCATCACCTCGTGATTGCCGCGACGGGCGCCATAGGAGTTGAAGTCCCGGGGCTCTACCCCGTGTTCGATCAGATAGCGCCCGGCCGGGCTGTCGACCGGGATCGATCCCGCCGGCGAGATATGATCGGTGGTGATGCTGTCGCCCAGGAGCGCCAGCAGCCGTGCGGCCCGGATGTCGGCGACATGTTCCGGGGCGGCCTTCGGCATGCCGTCGAAATAGGGTGGGCGGCGCACATAGGTGCTGGCGGGGTCCCAATCATAGGTGAGGCCGCCGCCGCTGCCGCCGATCGCCGCCCAATGGTCGTCACCGGCGAAGATGTCGGCATAGGAGCGTTCGAACATCTCTCGGTCGACGGCGCTGCGCACCGCCTCGGCGACTTCCGCGGGGCTCGGCCAGATGTCCCGCAGATAGACGGGATTCCCATTCCGGTCTTTGCCCAGCGGTTCGGCCACCAGATCGCGGGTCAGCGAACCGGCCAGGGCATAGGCCACCACCAGCGGCGGCGAGGCCAGGTAGTTGGCCTTGACCAGGGGGTGGATGCGCCCCTCGAAGTTGCGGTTGCCGGACAGCACCGCGGCGGCCACCAGCTTGCCCTGCGCGACCGCCTCGGCGATCGGCTCGGGCAGGGGACCGGAATTGCCGATACAAGTGGTGCAGCCGTAGCCGACCAGCTCGAACCCGAGGGAATCCAGCGCCGACTGCAGGCCGGCGCGCTCCAGATAGGCGCTCACCACCCGGGATCCCGGCGCCAGCGAGGTCTTGACCCAGGGTTTGGTCTGCAGCCCCTTTTCCACCGCCTTTTTCGCCAGCAGCCCGGCGGCGATCATCACCCCCGGATTGGAGGTGTTGGTACAACTGGTGATGGCGGCGATCACCACATCGCCGTGACGCAGCGCATAATCGGTGCCCGCGACCGGCTGCCGGGCATCCAGCGGCACCTCGCCGGCCAACGCCGGAAGCGCCTCGGCGAAGGCGGCCTTGGCGCCGCGCAGCGGCACCCGGTCCTGGGGGCGTCTGGGGCCGGCGAGGCTGGGCTCGACGGTGGACAGATCGAGCTCCAGCACATCGGTGAACTGCGGATCGGGCGTGTCGGCATCGCGCCACATGCCCTGCGCCTTGGCATAGGCCTCGACCAGTGCGACCCGCTCGGGATCGCGTCCGGTCAGGCGCAGATACTCGAGGGTCACCGCATCGATCGGGAAGAAGCCGCAGGTGGCGCCGTATTCGGGCGCCATATTGGCGATGGTCGCACGGTCGGCCAGCGGCAGATGATCGAGGCCGGGCCCGAAGAACTCGACGAACTTGCCGACCACGCCCTTCCTGCGCAGCATCTGGGTAACGGTCAGTACCAGATCGGTGGCGGTGGCACCCTCCGGCAGAGCGCCCGTCAGCCGGAAGCCGATCACCTCCGGGATGACCATCGAGATCGGCTGGCCGAGCATCGCCGCTTCCGCCTCGATGCCGCCCACGCCCCAGCCCAGCACCGCGAGACCGTTGACCATGGTGGTATGGCTGTCGGTACCCACGAGTGTATCGGGAAAGGCGATTTCCCGCTCGCCGTCGGCGGCGGTCCAGACG
>JALSRW010000324.1 GCA_026984595.1 Alphaproteobacteria bacterium | reverse complement strand
CCACCCTGCCGCTGGAGGCGGCCCTCGATCTGCTGCGCCGCGAGGTGGTGACACCGCTCGAGGCGGCCGGACTTCCCGCCGGCGTCACCCTCGATCTGGCCGGCACCGCCGACAAGCTCAGCCAGACCTTCGCCGAGCTGTCCTTCGATCTGCTGCTGGCGGCGATCATCGTCTATCTGGTGATGGCCGTGCTGTTCGAGAGCTTCCTCTATCCGCTGGTGATCCTCGTTTCGGTACCGCTCGCCGCCGCCGGCGGGGTCGCGGGACTGTGGATCCTCAACCGCTTCCTCTTCCAGCCGCTGGACATGCTGACCCTGCTGGGCTTCGTCATTCTCGTCGGCATCGTCGTCAACAACGCCATCCTGCTGGTCGACCGGGCGCTGGCCTACCGCCGCGAGGAGGGGCGCGATGCCAAGAGCGCGATCATGGCCGCCGTGCAGGATCGGCTGCGGCCGATCTTCATGACCACCGCCACCAGCGTTTTCGGCATGCTGCCGCTGGTGCTGTTTCCCGGTGCCGGCTCCGAGCTCTATCGCGGGCTCGGCTCGGTGGTGGTGGGCGGGCTCGCCCTCTCCTCCCTGCTCACCCTCTTCCTGGTACCGCCGCTCCTGGCCATTTTGCTGGTCACCGAGGAGCGCTGGCGGCTCGGCAGACGGCGCCTCGGCCCCGGGGAAACGGCTCCGGCCGAATGAGGAGCATCGCGGTCACCCCGGCGTGACCCCGGCCCGGCGGGCCAGCAGGAACAGCCCCCGCGCCGCCGGATCGCCGGGCAATGCCGCACCCTCGCGCCCACAGGCGGCCAACGCCTCCCGGTAGCGCCGGACCAGTCCGGTTTCGCCGATCAGCCCGAGCGGCCCGGCATCGCCGAACATCGCCCTTCCCTCGCGCAGCTCGCTGCCGATGAGCAGGCCCGAGAGATACGAGGCCAGCCCGCCCGCCGGGATCTCCTCGCACAGGCCGAGGCTGCGCACGCTGAACAGCCGTCGCAGCAGACCGCCGGAGGCCGCATCCTCGCGGGTGCCGAAGGCGACACCGCGGGCGAAGGCTTCGGCATCGGGGGCATCCCCCTCCATCAGCCGGCCGAGGATGCTGTGGCGGCGCAGGACATCGTAGAACTCGCCGGTCATCATGGTGGCGAAATGCGCGATCCGGTCCCCGGCGCAGCGCACCCATTTGGAATGGGTGCCGGGCAGGATCAGAAGCCGCGCCGAAACCCCCGCGGCGAGTGCCCCCAGGATCTGCGTTTCCTCGCCGCGCATCACGTCCGGCATGCCGTCCGCACCCCGGGTCGACAGACCGGGCACGAACAGGATGCGGTGGCCGGAACGCAGCCGCCGGCCGGTGAGCGCCGCCGCCAGCTCCTCGGCACCGGCGGGGCAGGGAAGATAGGGTGTCTCCACCCAGCCCTGGCGGCTGGTGATCATGCCCGAGGCGATCACCGCGACCTCCTTTTCGGCGGTCAGCCAGTCGCCGATGGTGGAAAAGAGCGCATCCTCGAAGGCGCCGTTCACGACGCGCAGGATGCCGAGCTCGGCTCGCCGCCGCTCCAGCAGCTCGCCGCTGGCGCCGAACCGGTAGACGCGCAGCGTCGTCGTACCCCAGTCGAGACCGATGAGCGCGGTTTCGCCCCTCACCTTCCACCTCCCCGTTGCCGCTCCACAAGGCCGCCCGCCGGGCCTAGCATGGATCCGGCAGACGGGGGAGAATCGCCGTGGATTTCACCTTGCCCGAAGAGCTCGAGGCGATCCGGGAAAGCGTCCGGCGCTTCGTCGAGAAGGAATGGTGGCCGGTCGCCGGCAGCTACGAGGAAAGCGGCGCCTTTCCATACGCGGAAGTCCGCAGGATGGGCGAGGCCGGCTTCTTCGGTGCCGCCTTTCCCGAGGATCTGGGCGGCAGCAACACGGGCTTTCTGGCGGTCTCGGTGATCGCCGAGGAGTTCTCGCGGCTGGCTCCCGAGCTGGGCTACTGCATGAACATGCAGGCGATGACCTGCCCCTTCACCATCTTCAACTGGGGCGAGGATCGCCAGATCCGCGAATTCGTTCCCGATCTGATCGCCGGCCGGCGCATCGGCATGTTCGCCCTGACCGAGCCCGGCGGCGGCTCCGATCCCCGCAACAGCATCCGTACCACGGCGCGGCGCGAGGGCGACCTCTACCGCCTGAACGGCTCCAAGATGTTCATCACCTTCGCCCATGCCGCCGATGCCGGCATCCTGCTGGCCCGCGTTCCCGACGCGCCCGGCCACGGGATCACCGCCTTCATCCTCGAGCCGAAGCGGCATCCGGGCTTCCGTGCCGAGGGCATCCGCATGCCTGGCCTGTCCTGGGCGCTGCGGGCCAACGCCGTGTTCCTCGAGGATTTCCCGGTGCCGGTGGAACATCGCCTGGGCGGCGAAGGCGAAGGCATGCGGATCGCCCTCAATGCGCTGGAATACGGGCGGCTCACGGTCTCCGCCCGCCTCGTCGGGCTGGCCCGGGCCTGCCTCGAGCGGGCCATCGCCTATGCCAGGGAGCGCGAGGTGGGCGGCCGGGCGATCGGCCAT
>JALSRW010000323.1 GCA_026984595.1 Alphaproteobacteria bacterium | reverse complement strand
GACCTTTGCCCCCTGCTCGCAGAAGGCGGCGACGATCGCAGCACCGATGCCGGAGCCGCCGCCGGTGATGAACACCGAACGTTCGGCGAGGCTCGGATAGGTCGCCCAGTTTGCCATGATCGGATGTCCTCCCTTGCGAAACAGGCTCAGGCGCGACCCGCGGGCTCGGCGGTCGGCGTCGGTTGCCGCATGCGGGCCAGCGCGTATCCCCAGACCAGAATGGTGACGATGCCCAGCACCGCGGCGATGGGCCGCTCGAAGAAGGCCAGCAGGCTGCCGTCCGCCTTGATCATCGAGGTGATGAAGTTCTGCTCGATCATCGGCCCCAGGACGATGCCCAGAATGGCCGGGGCGACGGGAAAGCCGCTCTCCTCCATGAGGAAGGCCAGCACTCCCAGAACCAGCATGATGCCCACCCCGAACACGGTGTTGTTGATGGCGAAGGCACCCACCATGCAGAGCAGCAGGATGAGCGGCATCAGCACCTCGCGCGGCACCTCGAGCAGCCGCCGATAGAACTTGATGGCGAGCCAGCCGAACGGCAGCAGGAAGAGATTGGCGACGAAGAAGGTGAGGAAGACGGCGTAGAGCAGCTCGGGGCGGTTGAGCATCACGGTCGGGCCCGGGTTCATGCCCTTCATGTAGAGGACCCCGATGACGATGGCGGTGATCGAGTCGCCCGGAATCCCGAAGACCAGGGCCGGAATCCAGGCACCGCCCAGGCTCGCATTGTTGGCGGCGCTGGCCTGCACGATGCCCTCGACACGGCCGGTGCCGAAGGTTTCGGGTTCCTTCGAGAAGCGCTTGGCCAGCGCATAGGTGACCCAAGCGGCGATATCGGCGCCGGCGCCCGGCAGCACCCCGATCAGGGTACCCAGCAGGCTGCCGCGCACCACACCCACCCGGTAACGCGCGAGATTCTCGAGCTGTCCCCGGAAGATATGGCCGATGCGCTGCTGCACGACACGCATTTCCCGCTTGCGGCGGATCGCCCAGCGCAGCACTTCGGAAACCGCGAACATCCCGATCATCGCCGGGATGAAGCTGACCCCGCCCATCAGCTCGACCACCCCGAAGGAGAAGCGCGGGTATCCGGTGGTGATGTCGATGCCGATGGTGGCGATGAACAGGCCCAGCAGCAGAGAGACGAGTCCCTTGAGAGGACTGCCGGTGGCGATGAAGGCGGCGCAGGAGAGACCGAACAGGGCCAGCCAGAAATATTCGAAGGAGCTGAACCTGAGCGCGAACTCGGCGAGAATGGGTGCGGTGGAGGCGAGAATGACCGAGCCCACCAGGCCGCCGATCACCGAGAACACGAGGCCGGCACCGAGCGCCTGCTCGGCCTGCCCTTTCTGTGTCATCCTGTAGGCGTCCTCGACATATGCCGCCGAGGCCGGCGTGCCGGGGATGCGCAGAAGCGCACCGGGCAGATCGCCGGCGAAGATGGCCATCGCCGTGGTGGTAACGATCGCCGCCAGGGCCGGCACCGGATCCATGAAAAAGGTGACCGGCACCAGCAGGGCCGTGGCCAGGGTCGCGGTCAGCCCCGGCATGGCGCCGACGAACAGCCCGAACAGGCCGGCCGCGGAGATCACCAGCAGAGTGCTCGGGCTCAGCAGCAGGCGTACCGCCTCGAAGACAGGATCCATCGGCGTCACCAGGGCAGATAGGGAACTGGCCCCAGCGGCAGGGGCACCAGCAGCAGCACGCGAAACAGCCAGTCGACGATCAGCACCGCCACCGCCGCGAGGCCGAAGGAAAGCAGGGGGCCGCGTCCGCGAAAGCGCCAGATCAGCCCGCCGATGATGGCGGTGGCGGTCAGCAGGAACCCCAGCAGGTCGGTGACCAGGATGAAGGCCGCGAGGCCCAGCACCACGGCTGCGGCATCGAGCAGCCGCGCGCCATCGCGTGCCTCCTCGCGCAGAGTCACCAGCGGCCGCCGCGGCCGACGCCGCAGATCACCGACGATCAGCGCCACGCCGCAGAGAAACAGACCGGCGCCGATGATGCTCGGCATCAACGCCGAACCGTAGGCCTGGCCCGGCAGCCTGGGAAAGGTCCGGGAGTGCCAGAGAACGGCGAGACCGAAGAGCGACCAGATGATGCCCCACAAACGGTCGGAGAGGATCACCGGTCACCCCCGGTCCCGTCGCGCGGTTCAGCCCTTGGCCAGACCCAGCTTCTTCATCACCTTGCCGAGCGCCGCGTCACGCTCCGCCATGAAGGCCTCGAAATCCTTGGGTCCCTTCCACACCACGCCGAAGCCGCGCTGCGCCATGAAGTCCCGGAATTCCTTGCTCTGATGGATTTCCTGGAGCACCGGCACGAGGGTGTCCACTACCTCCCGGGGCAGACCCTTGGGGCCGGCGATCCCGCGCCAGGCACCCAGCGTCCAGTCGATGCCTTCTTCCTGGAGGGTCGGCACATCGGGGAAGACGGGATTGCGCTCTTCGGCCATCACCGCGAGGCTCTTGACCTTGCCGGCATCGATCAGGGCCTTGGCTTCGGGTACCGAGGAGGTGACGATATCGACACCGCCGGCGACCAGA
>JALSRW010000322.1 GCA_026984595.1 Alphaproteobacteria bacterium | reverse complement strand
GTTCCTCTTCATGGCCAACATGGCCTGGAACTCGGCGATGAACACGACCGAAACCATCGCCATGCTCACCGATCGGGATCCGGATACCGGCGCCTACCGCATTCCGCACATCATCTATGCCGATGCCTACTGGTCGGAGATGGTGGCATATGCGGATCTGATCCTGCCGGATACGACGTATCTCGAGCGCTGGGACTGCATCTCGCTGCTCGATCGCCCGATCTCCAGCGCCCACGGCCCGGCCGACGCCATCCGCCAGCCGGTGCTGGAGCCCGACCGGGATGTGCGGCCTTTCCAGGACGTGCTGCTGGAACTGGGCTATCGCCTGGGGCTGCCGGGCTGTGTCGCCGAGGATGGAGGGCCGCGCTATCCGCGGGGATATCGCGACTACATGGTGCATCACGAGCGGGCGCCGGGCATCGGCATGCTGGCCGGCTGGCGGGGCGAGGGAGGGCAGCAGGAGGGGCGGGGTCCGGCCAATCCCGCCCAGCTCGAGCGCTACATCGAGAACGGCTGCTTCTGGCAGCGGAGTCTGCCGCTGGAGCAGCGCTACTACCGCTTCGCCAACCGCGCCTATCTGGAATACGCCACACAGATGGGATTCATCGGTCGGCCCGCACCCGTCTTTCTCCAGCTCTACAGCGAGCCCCTGCAGCGCTTCCGCCTGGCTGCCCGTGGTCATGGCGGTACCCTGCCGCCAGCCGGACACCGCGCACGGATCGCCCGCTTCTTCGACCCGCTGCCCATCTGGTATCCGCCCTTCGAGGACGAAGTTTCCCCCGAGCTGCCGCTTCGGGCCTTCACCCAGCGTCCCATGGCCCATTACCATGCCTGGCATTCGCAGAACGCCTGGCTGCGCCAGATCCATGCCCACAACCCGCTATACATGAACCGCCGCACCGCGGAGGAGCTCGGGATCGCCGAGGGGGATCGGGTCTGGGTCGTCGGCCGCAACCGCAGGATCCAGGCGCGAGTGCGGCTGATGGAGGGGGTGGAACCCGGAACGGTCTGGACCTGGAACGCCATCGGCAAGCGGGCCGGTGCCTGGAACCTCGATCCGCGAGCTCCCGAGGCGACTGCCGGATTTCTTCTGAATCACCTGATCGACGAACATCTGCCGGAGGATGCCGAGGGGCGGGTCTGGCCCAACGCCGATCCCGTCACCGGCCAGGCGGCCTGGCACGATCTGCGGGTACGCATCGAGAAGATCGGGGCAGAGGAAGAGGAGGACGCGGATCCGGGACTGCCGCCGCTGGTCCGCCCGCCGGGTCTCGAGCCGCCTCCGCCGAGCCTGCGTTACACTCCCATTGCACCGACCGGGGAAGGACGATGACCAGCCTGCCGACTGCCGCCGAGCGCGCGGGGCGCCGGAGCCTGGCGCTCCTCATCGATCTCGATACCTGCGTCGGCTGTCACGCCTGTGCCGTCAACTGTAAGGAATGGAACACCGGCGGGCGTTTCGGGCCACTCTCCGATCGCGAGCCCTGGGGGGCGGAGCCCGAGGGCGCCTGGTTGAACCGCGTCCATGCGTTCGAGACCGGCGAGGGGGAGGAGGGGCGCACCGTCTATTTCCCGAAGAACTGCTACCATTGCGAGCAGGCCCCCTGCGTCACCGTCTGCCCGACCGGGGCTTCCTACAAGCGGGCCGAGGACGGGATCGTGCTGGTGGCCGAGGATCTCTGCATGGGGTGCGGTCTCTGCGCCTGGGCCTGCCCCTACGGCGCCCGGGAGATGGATCCCGTCGAGCAGGTGATGCGCAAATGCACTCTGTGCATCGACCGTATCTACAACGAGGAACTGGAGGAGATCGACCGCGTGCCCGCCTGCGTCCTCACCTGTCCGGCTGGTGCCCGCCATTTCGGCGATTTCGCCGATCCCGAGTCGGATGTTTCGCGGCTGGTGCGCGAACGTGGTGGTTTCGCCGTCATGGAGGAGATGGAGACGCGGCCCACGGCACGCTATCTGCCGCCGCGCCCGCGCGGCACGGGTGGGAAGCCGGCCGATGCCACCCCTGCCGATGGTTCCGGCGAGACCCCGCAGGGTTTTCTCGCCTGGGTCGATCGCATGCTCTCGGCCTGAGCCATGCACCCGGCACTTTCGATCATCCTGTTCACCACCAGTTCGGGCGCCGGCTACGGCTTGCTGTTCCTGCTAGGCGTCGGAGCCGCCTTCGAGCTGCTGCCTGTGAGCCGCGGGTTCGGTCTGGCCGCCTTCGGCCTGGCGCTGGGGCTCGTGACCTTCGGCCTCGTGAGCTCGACCTTCCACCTCGGGCATCCCGAACGGGCCTGGCGGGCCTTCAGCCAGTGGCGCTCCTCCTGGCTGTCGCGGGAGGCGGTGGCGGCGGTGGCGACCTATCTGCCGGCAGTGCTGCTGGCGCTCGGCTGGACGGTGGCCGGAGAGGTTTCCGGCGTCTGGCGGATCGCCGCAGGGCTGACCGCACTCGGAGCGCTCGCCACGGTGTCCTGCACGGCGATGATCTATCGCAGCCTGAAGGCCGTCCCGCGCTGGCACAGCCCCTGGACGCTTCCCGGCTATCTGCTGCTGGCCCTGG
>JALSRW010000321.1 GCA_026984595.1 Alphaproteobacteria bacterium | reverse complement strand
CGGAAGTGATCCATGTCATCGACCCGGTCGAAGCCGGTCAGGTCCGGGGCGTGTCGCGCTTCGCGCCCGCCATCGTCAAGCTGTTCTTCCTCGACCAGTACGATGATGCCGAGCTCGATCGAAAGAAGGTCAGCTCGATGTTTGCCCTGTTTGTCACCTCTCCCCAGCAGGATGCCCCGCTGGACTCGCCCGACGAGCCGCTGGCGGTGGAGCCGGGCCAGGTGGTGCGGCTCGATCCGGGCGAGGAGATCGATACGCCCTCGCCGCCTGACAGCGGCCCGACCTACGAGCCGTTCCAGTATCGCACGCTGCTGCAGGTCTCGGCAGCGCTGGGCGTGCCCTATTCTTACGTCAGCAATGATCTCGCCAAGGCCAACTTCGCCAACTCGCGCCTCTCCATCATCGAGTTCCGCCGGCGTCTGTCGGCCTGGCAGCACCGGGTGCTGATCCACCAGCTGTGCAAGCCGGTCTGGGCCCGCTGGATGGACACGGCGGTGATGGCGGGCGCACTGGATCTGCCGGATTACGCCGCCAACCGCCGCGCCTGGCTGAAATCAGACTGGCTGCCGCCCAAGTGGGAATGGGTCGACCCATTGAAGGACATCTCGGCCGAGGTGGCCGAGATCGAGGCCGGGCTGAAAAGCCGCTCGATGGCGATGGCGCAGCGCGGATACGACGCCGACCGGGTGGATTCCGAGATCGCCGCCGATCGCGCGCGCGAGGCCGAACTGGGCCTCGACTTCCGCCGCCCGGGCTCGCCGGCGCAGGGGGCCGCACAGCTGGTCGATGCCCCGAGCGATACGCCGAGCAACACGACGGAAACTTCAAGCCCATGACCCGAACCGACATGCTTGCCCGCCGGCTGGCCGCCCGCCCGCTGGCGCTGGCGCCGCGCGCCGTCGAGGCGCTTCTGGGCGAAACCCCGGCACCGCAACCCGCAGGTCCCGGCTGGCAGATGATCGAGGGCGGCGTTGCGCACCTGCCCGTTCTTGGCCCACTGGTGCAACGCGGGGACTGGCTTACGGGAATGTTCGGGATCGTGAGCTACGACGACATCGCGACGGCAGCCGAGGATGCCTTCACCGATCCCGGCACGCGCGCGGTGCTGATGGAGATCGACAGCCCCGGTGGTGAGGTTGCGGGGCTGTTCGATCTCGTTGATCGCCTGGCGGCGTTGAAGACCGAGACCGGCAAGCCGCTTTGGGCAATTGCCCGGGAACAGGCGCTGTCGGCGGGTTATGCCATTGCATCGGTTGCCGACCGCCTCCTGGTCACGCAGACCGGCGAGGTGGGCTCGGTGGGCGTCATTGCCGTGCATGTGGACCAGATCGGGCACGACCAGTCAGAGGGCCGCAAATACACCCTGATCCATGCGGGTGCGAAGAAGGCCGACGGCAATCCGCACATCCCCCTCTCGCCCGAGGCCCTGGCCGACATCCAGGCCGACGTCGACGATCTCTATGCCCGGCTCGTGGCCCGGGTGGCTCGCGCCCGGGGCATGAACCCGGAATCCATCGCTGCCACCGAGGCCGCCATCTTCCGCGGTTCGCACGCGGTGGCGGCCGGGCTGGCCGATGGCATTGCCACGCTGGAAGGCGCGCATGCCGACCTGCTGGCAGCGCTCGAAACTCCACCACTCACCAGAACCCCCACACGCAAATCCCTTGACAAGGAAAGGACCGACACCATGGCAGTGAAAGGCAAACCGGATGCGAAACCTGCGGCATCGGAAGAAACGACGGAAGCGGGAACGGCTGCGGCCGAGATGGGGGCGACGCCCGAGGCGGCCACCCCTGCTTCCCAAACGGCCACTGAACCGAAACCTGCCCCGACAGCCGCTCAAGCCGCCGCGCCGGCCGCGGCCCCGGTGGCCCCAATGGCTACCGCGCCCGAGCACGACCCGGCCACGCAGATCCGCGAACAGGCGGCCGAGATTGCCGAGATCGCGGCCCAGGCCAGCCGCCTCGGGTTGACCATCGATGCCGCCGAGGCCCTGCGCGCGGGCACCGGGCCCGATGCCCTGCGCCGGGCGGTGCTCGAGCAGCTGGCGAAGACCACCGATGCCACCATCGTGGCCTCCATCGCCCCACCGGCTGCCGAGCCCGCGCCTAAGGAAAGTCCGCTGATCGCGGCCGCAAAAGCTGCTGCGGCCGGTACCACCACCTGAACAATTGCAGATGAAGGAACGCAATCATGCCCGTTCTCACCCAGCCGCCCTCCATGGGCGATCTCCTCAAGTACGAGGAAAACCCCGACTATTGCCGCGAGAGCGTCACCCTGCTGGCCGGCACGAACTATCCCCTCGGCGCTGTCCTGGGCCAGATCACCGCGTCCGGCAAGTACAAGCTCTCGCCCGATACCGGCACCGATGGATCGGAGGTCGCCGTCGCCGTGCTGATCGAGGCTGTCGACGCCACCGCCGCCGATGCCGTGGGTCTGATCGTCGCCCGCGGCCCGGTGATCGTCTCGAAGGCCCAGCTGAACTTTGACGCCACCGTCACCACGGCCGCCAAGATCACCGCCAAGGAAGGCCAGCTGGCCGCCGCCGGGATCGTGCCGCGCGA
>JALSRW010000320.1 GCA_026984595.1 Alphaproteobacteria bacterium | reverse complement strand
GCAGCGGCGCTGGCGGTAGCGATCGGCTCCATCGGCCCGGCCCTGGGCGAGGGGCGGGCGCTGGCCGCGGCCATGGATGCCATCGCCCGCCAGCCGGAGGCCGCAGGCACGCTGGCGCGCACCCTTTTCGTCGGTCTCGCGATGATCGAGACGATGGCCATCTACTGTCTCGTCATCGCCCTCCTGCTGCTCTACGCCAACCCCTTCACGGGCTGAGCGCATGACCCTCGACTGGTGGACCGTGGCCCTCCAGATCCTCAACTTCCTGGTCCTGGTGTGGCTGCTGCAGCGCTTTCTCTACCGCCCGGCACGACGGGTGATCGAGGAGCGGCGCGCCCGGGCCCGGGCGGCCCTGGCCGAGGCCCGGAAACTGCAGGAAGAGGCGGCGGCCAAGGAAGCCGATCTCGAAGAGAGGGCGAGGGCCCTCGAGGCCGAGCGCAGGAAGCTGCGGGAAGCGCTGCGCAGCGAGCTGGAAGCGGAACGCGCCCGTCTGCTGGAGGCCGCCCGCGAGAAAGCGCGCGCCATTCTCGCCCGTGCTCGCGAGGACCTCGGGGAGGAGCGCCGGCGCAGCCTCGAGGAACTGCGGGGGGAGCTGGCCGGGCTCGCCGCCGGGCTCGCCCGCCGCATGCTCGAGGAGCTGCGTGGCCCGCTGCTCGACGAGCTGTTCTTCACCCGCCTCGAACGGCATCTCGCGGCACTGCCGGAAACCGAGCGGCGGGAGCTCCTCGGTGATGCCGGCGCGCAGGGCGCCGAGCTCCGCCTGGTGACCGCCAGTACCATCGAGGAGAGGCGGCGCCGGGACTGGCGCAACCGGCTGGAGCGCATCTTCGGCACCGGCCTGACCCTGCATTTCGCAGAGGATCCGGGGCTGCTCGCCGGAGTCGAGCTGGATCTGCCCTATACGCGGCTGCGCTTCACGCTGGCCGCACAGCTCGAGCGGGCCCGACAGGAAATGGCGACGGCCGATGTCGGAACTGACGCCTGAACTCCGCCGCTGGCTGGCCGCGGCACGGCGGCGCCTCGACGCCTTCGCCCCGCAGCCCGAGGTCACCCGCTTCGGCAGGATCCTGCGGATCGGCGACGAGGTGATGACGGTGGCCGGCCTCGACCATGTCCGGCTCGACGAGATGGTCGAGGTGGAGGGGGGCGGACGGGCCTTCGCCGTGCGCATTCGCGAGAGAACCTGCGGCTGCGTGGTGGTCGAGGACGGGCCCGGCCTGCAGGCCGGCGGGCGCGTGCGGCCGCTCGGCGATGTGGTGCGGGTTCCCGTCGGCGAAGCCCTTCTGGGGCGCCTCGTCGATGCCCTCGGGCGTCCGCTCGACGGCGGGCCGCCGATCCGGGCCGAAGCCCACTGGCCGGTGGAGCGGCCGGCACCGGCCATCGTCGATCGCGACTTCGTGCGGGAGCCGCTGCTGACCGGGATCGCCGTGATCGACGCCATGCTGCCCATCGGGCGCGGGCAGCGCGAGCTGCTGCTGGGCGACCGCAAGACCGGCAAGACGGCGATCGCCGTCGATGCCGTCATCAACCAGAAGCGCAGCGACGTGATCTGCGTCTATGCGGCGATCGGCCAGAAAATGACCAGCGTGCGCCAGATCGTCGATGCCGTGCGCGCCCACGGACCCTTCGAGCGCTGCATCTTCGTGGTGGGCGCCGCCGAGAGCCCGGCCGGCCATCAGTGGCTCGCACCCTTCGCCGCCTGCAGCATGGCCGAATATTTCCGAGACCGCGGCCAGCACGCCCTGCTGGTGATCGACGATCTCACCAAGCATGCCGATATCCACCGGCAGATCGCCCTGCTGCTGCGGGCACCACCGGGGCGCGAGGCTTATCCGGGGGATGTCTTCGCCCTCCATGCCCGGCTGCTGGAGCGTTCGGCCAGGCTGGCGCCGGATCTGGGTGGCGGTTCGCTCACCGCACTGCCCATCGCCGAGACCCAGGCCGGCAATCTCTCCGCCTACATTCCCACCAACCTGATCTCCATCACCGACGGCCAGATCTATCTCGAGCCGCGCCTCTTTCACGAAGGCCAGAAACCGGCGGTCAACGTCGGGCTTTCGGTATCGCGGGTGGGCGGCAAGGCGCAACCTCCCGCATTGCGCCGGCTGGCCGAACATCTCCGGCTGGATTATGCCCAGTTCCAGGAGCTCGAACTGTTCACCCGTTTCGGTGGGGTCACCGACGAGCGCACCCGGCGCACCCTGCGGCACGGCCGCCGCATCCGCTTTCTCCTGGGGCAGCCCCAATACGCACCGCTGAGCCTGGGCCAACTCGTGCTCCTGCTGGTGGCACTCGAGGAACGCCGTCTCGATGTCGTCCCCGAGAAGGCGCTGGGCGAGGCCCGCCGCCGGCTGCTGGAAGCGGCACCCGGGCTGTGCGCCGCGGCGCTGGCCCGCATCGAGCAGATGGCGGCGCTGGAGCCGCCCCTGCGCGAGGCCCTGCTCGCCGCCGTCGATCAGGTCCTGTCCGGCCTCTCCGGCGGGGAGGGGGGATGACCGATCTCGCCCGCCTCGAGGCGCGCCTTGCGCGTCTGCGGGAGCTGCGCGAGGTGATCCGGGCGATGCGCGGGCTCGCCTCGTCCCGGCT
>JALSRW010000319.1 GCA_026984595.1 Alphaproteobacteria bacterium | reverse complement strand
CCGGCGGTCTATCTGGAGATCGGCAGCCGCCACCCGGAGGACGAGGCCTTCTATCCGGGCATCGATCTGCGGGCATTGCCGGGCCGTCGCTTCGCGCACGCCGACGGGACCCCGTACTAGGGAGCGGCGCATGGCCCGGGACGGCACGCCACCGGTGATCGGCATCACCCTCGATGCCGAGCCCGCGGGCGGCTATGCGAAGCTTCCCTGGTACGCGCTTCGCGAGAACTATTGCGAGGTGGTCGCGCGCGCGGGCGGCCTGCCGGTGGCGCTGCCGCACGAGCCGGACCGGGTGACGGAATACCTCGCCCTGATCGACGGGTTGGTGGTCACCGGCGGCGCCTTCGATATCGATCCCGCACTCTATGGCGCCGCGGAACGGCATCCCTCGGTCACCCTCAAGGAAAAGCGCACCCGCTTCGAATGGGCGATCCTGGAAGGGGCACTGGCCCGCGATCTCCCGGTGCTCGGCATCTGCGGCGGGCAGCAGCTCTTGAACGTGGTCCTGGGCGGAACACTTGTTCAGCACATCCCGGATGCGATCGCCGGCGCGCTGGAGCACGAGCAGCCCAATGCGCGGACCGAGCCCGGGCACGAGATCGCCATCCGGCCGGGAACCCTGCTCTATCGAATCACCGGCAAGCGGCGGATGGCGGTCAACAGCGCCCACCATCAGGCGGCCGACCGGCTCGGTCCGGGGGTGGTGGCCTCCGCCCATGCCGAGGACGGCGTGATCGAGGCCATCGAGGTGCCGGCACGACGCTTCTGCCTGGGCGTGCAGTGGCATCCCGAATACCGCATCGATCCGGGCGACGATGCCATCATCGAGGCCTTCGTGAAGGCCGCGGGAGAGACCGGGTGAAGGGTCAACAGCCAATCGAACGGATGTCCGGTGGCGAGCGCATCGCCAAATGGATCGCGCGGGCCGGACTGTGCTCGCGGCGCGACGCCGAACGTCTGATCGAGGACGGGCGCGTGCGGGTCGACGGCAGCGTGGTGGACAGCCCGGCCATCCGGGTCGGCCCGGAGCAGCGCATCGAAGTGGATGGTGAGCCGCTGCCGGCCTTCGAGCCTCCGCGCCTGTTCCGCTTCCACAAGCCGCGGGGGGTCCTGACCACCGCCCGCGATCCCGAGGGGCGGCCCACCGTCCACGAGCTGCTGCCCCGCAGCCTGCCGCGGCTGATGCCGATCGGCCGCCTCGATCGCAATTCCGAAGGGCTGCTGCTGCTGACCAACGACGGCATGCTCAAGCGCCGTCTCGAACTGCCCTCGACCGGCTGGATCCGCCGCTACCGGGTGCGTGCCTTCGGCCGCGTCGCTCCCGAGCGGCTGAAGGCGCTGGCCGCAGGTATCACCATCGACGGTATCGCCTACGGTCCCATCGAGGCCCGCATCGATCGCGAACAGGGGGCCAATCTTTGGCTCACGGTGGGGCTGCGCGAGGGCAAGAACCGCGAGGTGCGCCGCGTGCTCGAACATCTCGGGCTCGAGGTCAATCGTCTGATTCGCATTTCCTACGGGCCGTTTCATCTCGGGCGTCTGGCGAGGCGGATGATCGAAGAGGTGCCGGCCAAGGCTCTGCGCGAGCAGCTCGGCGGTCTGTTGCCGCCGCAGCCGGGAGGCGCACCGCGCCACGGTCGGCGACGGTGAGCGGCGTCCGGGTGATCGCCGGATCCCTCAAGGGGCGGCGGCTGGCGGTACCCCCGGGGGAGGCGGTGCGGCCGACCGGCGATCGCGCTCGCGAGGCGCTTTTCAGCATCCTCGAACATGGCGAGCCGAAGCTGTGCGGCAGCCGCTTTCTCGATCTCTTCGCGGGCAGCGGGGCGGTCGGAATCGAGGCCTTCTCCCGGGGTGCGCGCGAGGTGCTGCTGGTCGACAATGCGCGTGCGGCTCTGGCCGTGCTGCGGGCCAATCTCCGGAAGCTGCCGCAGGCGGGCGCCCTGCGGGTGATGCCGGCCGACGCGACCCGGCTGGGGCGCACCCGCCGGCCCTTCGAGGTCGCCTTTCTCGATCCGCCCTATCGAAGCGGCCTCGGGCTGCCCGCCCTCGAGCGGCTGGCCGCCGGCGGCTGGCTGGTGGCGGAGGCGCGAGTGATCGTCGAGCTGGCCGCCCGCGAGGCGTTCACGCCGCCCATCGGATACGCGCTCGAGGAGGAGCGTCGATACGGCGCCGGGCGCTTTCTGTTCCTGCGCTACCACGGGATGAACCGGACACCGGGTTCGTGACCCTTCTGATTTCCTCCGGATGTTGCTATTTTGACAACTCGGCGAGATCGGGAGGCAGTCCGGTGGAAAGGCAGCGTGTGCGGAGCCGATGGCTCGTCCGCGAGCGTTGGAATCGCGGGGCCCGCTTCGCGGGTTTCCTCGGCGCCGGGTTGATCCTGGGAATCGTCATCGACGGCATGATCGGCACCCTCGACCGGGGGCAGACGATCGGCGGCCGGGCGATCGTTCAGGCATCGGTGGCGGTCGCCCTGGGCGGTCTTGTACCCTGGTGGCTGGTGCGCTGGATCGGTCGCCGGGTGCGGTACTACCAGTTCGACCGTTGAGGGGCGAGGCCCCTGTCATACCCCCTGGTTGAGGCCGGCGCAGTAGTTCTCT
>JALSRW010000318.1 GCA_026984595.1 Alphaproteobacteria bacterium | reverse complement strand
TCCTGTTGTCGTCGACCTCTTCGACCTTGCCCACGGCAAGCCGCGGGTTGCCCGTCATCGCGAGCCAGTTCTCGAGCCATGCCCGGACCTGCTCGGCGTCCAGCGGTTGCGTCGCCTGCCGCGGCTGGCCCCAGGGCTGCGCCCAGCCGGGGCCTCCGCCCCAGCGTGGCATCATCCACGGGCCCATCATCGGTCCCATCATGGGCCCCATCATTCCGGGACCTCCACCCCATCCGGGCTGGCCCGGGCCCTGCGGCGCCTGTCCACCCCAGCCGCCCCAAGGTGGCGTCATACCCCGGCCCATCATCCCGGGGCCCATCATCCAGGGAGCCATCATCCCGGGACCCATCATCCCCGGGCCCATGGGCGACCAGCCGGGCGCCTGCCCGCTGCCATGGGCGAGCACCGCGCCGCCCCAGGCGGCCAGCGTCGCCGTGACCGCGGCCGCTGCCAGAAGCCTCCGCCGCCACTGCCCGTTCGGGACCTCTCTCATCGGCCTTCTCCACCCTTCGGGAGTGCCGCAAGCGCACCCGCGCTCCCGGCCCTCACGCCTGAGCGGCAGATGGTGATTTCCCTTGCTGGAAGGTCAAGCGCCCTGCTTGTGCTCTCGAGGGAGCGGGTTGCCGCTCCGAGGGCAGAGGCGGTCGGCCGCAGAGGATGAACGCGCCGTTGGCGCTGCCGTTCCCGCTTTACTCCGGTCTCCGGCCGGCGGGAAGCCGAGCGTTCCGGCCCGATCACCGTCCGTGCGCGGGATGAACGGGCGATGCTGTTGCCTTGCAGCACTAGGAAGCGTACGCCTGCACACGTAAAAGGCGAACCGCGCGGATGAGGCCCACGCCTGAGGAGAATGTTCATGCGCCGGTCCGAAGCCAGGCCGTTCGCCATATTTTCTCTGATCTTCGCCTTCCTGTTCGCTTCGGATGCCGCACGGCCGGCGCTCGCTGCCGGGTTCGCGATCCGGGAACAGTCGCCGACGGCACAGGGCAACGCCTTCGCCGGCGCGACCGCGGCTGCCGAGGACCCAAGCTTCATGTTCTTCAATCCCGCGGCCGTGGCCTATCAGGAGGGAATCCAGGCGCTCGCCGGAGCGAGCTGGATCATGCCGCGGGCGCGTCTCGAGGATGCTTCGGCGACCACCACTCTCGGCGGCGCCATCGGCGGTCGTCGGGAGAAGGGGGATGTCGCCGAGGACATCATTCTGCCGGTGCTCTACGGCAGCTGGCAGATCTCCCCCGAATGGTATGCCGGACTGGGCATCAATGCGCCCTTCGGGCTCACCACCGAATATCCGGACAACTGGGTGGGCCGCTATCACGCGGTGAAATCCGAACTGCGGACACTCGATATCAACCCCACCCTGGCCTTCCGCCCGAACCGCAAGATCGCGGTCGGATTCGGCCTGCAGATCAATTACGCGGATGCGGAGCTCACCAATGCCGTCGATTTCGGCACCATCGGCGCCGCCTCGGGCATCCCGGGATCGAACCCCACGAACCAGGACGGCAAGAGCGAGCTTTCCGGCGACGACTGGGCGCTCGGATGGACGATGGGCGCGCTCGTCGAGCCCCGGAAGGGGACGCGCTTCGGTCTCGCCTATCGCTCGAAGATCGATCACCGGCTTCGGGGGGACGTCGACTTCACCCTCGACGGCGCCGGCATCGGTGCGGCCCTGTCAGCGGCGACCGGTGGCTTCGTGGACACCGCCGCGGAGGCCGAGCTCGATCTCCCGGAGACGATTTCCTTCGGATTCTATCACGAGTTTGACGACGCCTTCGCCGTCATGGGCGAGGCCGCGCTCACGCGCTGGGACCGCTTCGACGAGCTCAGGGTGGTGTTCGAGAATCCCAACCAGGCGGACAGCGTCACCGAGGAGCACTGGGACTCGAGCTGGTTCTTCGCCCTCGGCGCGACCTGGAAACCCACCGAGGCCTGGACGCTCCGCATCGGCGCCGCCCACGACCAGACACCGATCAAGGAGAAGAACCGAACGCCGCGCATCCCCGGAAACGATCGCTGGTGGGTGACGGTCGGCGCGAGCTGGCAGCCGATGGCGGGCGTCGACGTCTCGCTGGGCTACACGCACATCTTCGTCGAGGATTCGGAAATCCGGCTTACCACCGGCGGAGCCGGCAACACCTTCCGGGGCAACCTCAACGCGTCCTACGACAACGCCATCGACATCGTGACGCTTTCGGGCCGGATCCGCTTCTAGACGCGCGACACCTCAGGCGGTCCGCGGTCCCAGAAAGTCGGCGATGAGCTGCACCACCCTGCGCGGCTGCTCGAGCATCATCAGGTGGCCGCAGTCCTCGATCGGCATGAAGCGTCCACCTTCGATCCGCGCCGCGAGGGCGCGACCGGCCCGAGGCGGTGTCATACGGTCGCGGGTGCCGGCGATGACGAGGGCCGGACAGCGTACCGCTTCCGCCACACGCTCGCCGGCGGCATAGGTGTTGCAGGCCTCGAGATCGGCTGCGAGGACGCCCGGCCCGGCGTTGAGGATGAGGCGGCGGGTCGCGCCCGGAAGCCAGGCGCCGGGCACGGGCTGGGCCCCGAAGCGACGCTCGGCGGGCAGGCTCCAGCGGATCATGAGTTGCGCCG
>JALSRW010000317.1 GCA_026984595.1 Alphaproteobacteria bacterium | reverse complement strand
ATGTCGCCCTCATGGCCGACCGCCTCGAACGCCTCCCCTGGCTCGTGGCCCACGGGCGGCGCGTGCTCGCGACGATCCGCGCCAACATCACCCTCGCGATCGCCATCAAGCTGGCCTTCGTGGTGCTTACCGCGGTCGGCTGGGCGACGCTCTGGGGTGCCGTCCTGGCCGACGTCGGCGCCACTCTCCTCGTCACCGCCAACGCGCTCCGCCTGCTCGCGAGCCCGCGCCGGAGTGCCCGTCAGGCTCGGGTGCCGGTTGCCGCGCCGGCACAATAGGCATCGCAGCGGCGCAGGGGCGCCGGAGCGCGGCGAGCACGCCCGCGCGCCATGCGGCGGCGATAGCTGCAAGGTTCATGCGACTTCGAGTCCCTTGCGGGGCGCGCGCCTGATCCCTAGTCTGCGGCCCGCGAACGCCTCCCAGGTCATCCGAACATCGGGGAACACCGTCCATGGCCGAAACGACTGCCGGGTCGCGATCGGGCACGCAGGAAACGCGCCGCGACTTCCTCGAACTCGTTGCCTGGTCGACTTTCGGTGTCGGCACCCTGGTCGCCCTCTGGCCGCTCATCGACAGCCTCAATCCCGCCGCGGACGTGCTCGCCGTCGCTTCCACGGAGGTCGATCTCGAACCCATCGAGGAAGGCCAGCGGGTGACCGTGGTCTGGCGGGGCAAGCCCGTGTTCGTGAGCCATCGCACCAAGGAGGAGATCGCGGCGGCGCAGAAAACGCCCCTCGAAGAACTCCGCGATCCCGAGCCGGACGAGGCGCGCGTGCAGCGGCCGGAATGGCTCATCGTCATCGGCATCTGCACGCATCTCGGCTGCGTGCCCCTCGGCAACCGGCCGGGCGAGCCGCGCGGCGACTGGGGCGGCTGGTTCTGCCCCTGCCACGGATCCCACTACGATACCGCGGGACGGATCCGGAAGGGTCCGGCGCCCCGAAACCTGGATCTACCCGAGTACCGTTTCGTTTCCGACACTCTCGTGAAGATCGGCTGAAGCGTCCGGCCCTCGAGGCCACGCCGGGAAGAGGACTGCGAGCATGGAAAGGGACTTCGTCAAGCCGCCGTTCAGGAGCAGCGTCCTCAAATGGATCGACGAGCGGCTTCCGGTTCTGACCTGGGCCTATAACGAGCTCGTCATCTACCCCGCGCCGAGGAACCTCAATTACTGGTGGAACTTCGGCTCCCTCGCCGGCATCATGCTCGTGGTGCAGATCGCGACCGGCGTCGTCCTCGCCATGCATTACACCCCGCATGCGGACATGGCGTTCGACTCGGTCGAGCGCATCATGCGCGACGTCAACTGGGGCTGGCTGCTGCGCTACCTCCACGCCAACGGCGCCTCGATGTTCTTCCTCGCCGTCTACATCCACACCTTCCGCGGCCTCTACTACGGCTCCTACAAGAAGCCACGGGAGCTGCTGTGGATGCTCGGCGTGGTCATCATCCTGCTCATGATGGCGACCGCCTTCATGGGCTATGTGCTGCCCTGGGGCCAGATGAGTTACTGGGCCGCGCAGGTCATCACCAATCTGTTCTCGGCGGTGCCGATCTTCGGCGACACCATCGTGACCTGGCTGTGGGGCGGCTTCGTGGTCGGCAATCCCACGCTGCAGCGCTTCTTCTCGCTGCACTATCTATTGCCCTTCGTGATCTTCGCCGTCGTTTTCCTGCACCTGCTCGCCCTGCACCAGTTCGGTTCCAACAATCCGCTCGGCATCGATCTCACGGCCAAGGACAAGATTCCGTTCCATCCCTACTATACGGTGAAGGACGTCTTCGGTCTCTGCGTCTTCCTCATCGTCTACGGCATCCTCGTCTTCTACCTCCCCAACATGCTCGTCGAGCCGATCAATTTCGAACCGGCCAATCCGCTTCAGACGCCGTTGCACATCGTACCTGAGTGGTATTTCCTGCCGTTCTACGCCATGCTGCGCGCGATCAACTTCGACATCCTGTGGATCATACCGGCCAAACTCGGCGGCGTGATCACGATGTTCTCGTCGATCCTCGTTCTCTTCTTCGTGCCCTGGCTCGATACCTCCAAGGTGCGGAGCGCCACTTTCCGGCCCATCTACAAGTGGTTCTTCTGGCTGCTCGTGCTCGACTGCATCATGCTCGGCTATCTCGGCGCCAATCCGCCCGAGGGTGCCTATGTGACCGCGGCCCAGATCGGCACGGCATACTATTTCTTCTTTTTCCTCGTGCTCATGCCGCTGCTCGGCCGGCTCGAGCGGCCGCTCCCGCTGCCCGAGAGCCTGGTGGAACCGGTGCTCGCCCGCGAGCCCGAGCCCCAGCCTGCGAAGTGAGGAGGCCGATGATGAACGCATCCGCCGTTTCCGTTCTGCTCGCGGCTCTCCTCTTCATGCCCGACTTCGCCCGGGCCAGCGAAGCGCCCGAGCCGATCGCCCGCGAATGGCCGCACCGCGGCATCTTCGGCACCTTCGACCGGGCGGCGTTGCAGCGCGGCTTTCTCGTCTTCAAGGAGGTCTGCTCCGGCTGCCATTCGGCCCGCTATCTGCGCTTCCGGGACCTCGAGGGGATCGGCCTTCCCGAGGAGGAGGTGAAAGCCCTCGCCCGGCAGTACACGGTCACGGACT
>JALSRW010000316.1 GCA_026984595.1 Alphaproteobacteria bacterium | reverse complement strand
CGCCTCGGCAACTTCCAGCGCATTGCCGGCGTTGCGCCCGAGCACCTGGTTCATGTCGGTCAGCAGGGCGCGACAGGAAAGCCCCGCACCGCGCGCCACCTCGACGAGAGCCCGGGCCAGCCGCTCTGCCTCGCGACGATCGGGCAGGAAGGCCCCGCTGCCGAGCTTGACGTCCATCACCAGGGCATCGAGGCCGGCGGCCAGCTTCTTGGAGAGAATGGAGGCGACGATCAGCGGCAGGCTCTCCACCGTCGCGGTGACGTCACGGATGGCGTAGAGGCGGCCATCGGCCGGTGCGAGATCGCCGGTCTGGCCGACGATCGCACAGCCGGCCTCGGCCACCACGCGACGGAAACGCTCCGTCTCGGGCCGCGTATCGTAGCCCGGAATGCTGTCGAGCTTGTCCAGGGTACCGCCGGTATGGCCGAGGCCGCGTCCCGAGATCATCGGCACGAAGGCGCCGCAGGCGGCGAGGATCGGCGCCAGCACGAGGCTCACCTTGTCCCCCACCCCGCCCGTGGAATGTTTGTCGAGAACCGGGCCGGCGAGATCACGCCATTCCATCACCCTGCCCGAATCGCGCATGGCCAGGGTCAGCGCCACGCTCTCCGCGGCGTTCATGCCACGAAAGAAGACGGCCATGGCGAAGGCGGCGGCCTGGGCATCGCTCACCGCGCCGGAGGTGATGCCGGCCACGAATTCGCGGATTTCTTCGGGGCGCAGGACCGCGCCGTCGCGCTTCCTGCGGATGATCTCCTGGGGCAGGAAGATGGTCATGCGGTTTCGCCGAGCCGCTCCAGGAGATCGTCGAGCAGCCGCGAGGCGCCGAAGCGGAGATGCCGAGGCGTCGCCCAGTCCTCGCCCATCACGCGGTCGACCAGCGCCAGATAGGGGGCCGCATCCTCGAGCGCGCGGATGCCCCCGGCGAGCTTGAGCCCCACCCGGCCGCCGGCCTCGACGACGACGCCGAGCAGCAGGGCCGCCGCCTCCAGGGTCGCGCCGGGCTCGCGCTTGCCGGTGGAGGTCTTGAGGAAATCGACCCCGGCCATGACCGCCGCGCGGGCGACCGCGGTGATCCGATCGGGCGCGGCCAGCCAGCCGGTCTCGAGAATGAGCTTGAGGGGGATCCCGGGGCCGGCCGCCTCGCGACAGAGGGTCACGAGCTCGCCGGCGAGCTCCACATCGCCGGCCCCCACCGCTTCGAGGGGCGCCACCACGTCCACTTCGTCGGCGCCGGCGGCGACCGCCCGGCGGACCTCCTTGGCGACCGCCATCGGATCGTCGCCGCCCTCGGGGAAATTGGCGACCGTCGCGAGCCGCACCCCGCTGCCGGCGAGTACCGCCCCGGCGATCTCGAGGTAACGCGGATCAATGCATACGGCGGCCACGCCATGGCCGACCGCCCGTGCGCAGAGCTCGCGGATTTCCGCCTCGCTCTCGTCGCCGCGCAGGCTGGTGAGATCGAGCAGCGGCAGAATGCGCCGCGCCGTTGCGGCGTCACCGGTCACGGTACGGACGTCCTCGACGAGCTTCAGGGGATCCTCGGCCACGGAGCTCTCCCGGAGCGAGACGCGTCGAGCCTAGTCGCCGTGGGACCGGCGGTCCAGCCCGGCCGTTCCCGCCTTTCGGCTGCTGCGTGCCGGAAAATCGCCAGGCCACGGTTGCGACGGCTGTTCGACAATCTCGGGTCCGCCTGCCGAAATGCGCGCAAAATGGACGAGTTGCGGTTCCCCCGATCCGGAAATCGGAGCGGACTCCCTGCATCATGCTCACGGCCGACAGAAATCTATGTTATTGTTTTGTCTCTTGCGAGGAGTCGCAGGAGAAATCCCCGAAAATGTACGCTCTACGGAGGTATCCGTGTGAATTCGGAAAACATCAAGACAGGACTTTGGGGCGCCGCCGGTGGCGCCGCTCTGGTGGCGGCCATCGGCTTCCTCTGGGGCGGATGGGTCACGGCTGGCACGGCTCTGGAAATGGCACGGAAATCGGCGGACCGCGCGGTGGTCGATCGTCTCGCCGCCATCTGTGTCGACCAGTTCAACCGCGACCCGCAGAAGCGCGACAAGTTCCGGATCCTCGAGGGAAAAGGCTCCTGGAAGCGGCGCGAATATGTGGAGAAGCAAGGCTGGGCGACGATGCCGGGTGAAGACGAACCGGCGAGCAGAGTGGGCTCGAAATGCGCCGAGCTCATTCTCCGGACCGCCCTCTAGGCTCCGCCCCGGCGATCCTCCGCCGCGGATCCCGCCTCCCTCGCCTGCCGCGAAATCAGCGGACCAGGCGCGGCAGGGCGGTCCGCAGCAGGGCGAGCAACCGCGCGGTAGCCCGCCCGCTCGCCTCCAGGGTCTGTTCGTGCGAGAGTGGGTCGGGGGCGAGACCGGCGGCGAGATTGGTGACGATCGAGACGGCCGCCAGCCGTAGACCGCAATAGCGGGCGGCGATCGCTTCCGGTACCAGCGACATCCCCACCAGATCGGCACCCAGTGCCCGGAAGGCCCGGATCTCGGCGGGCGTCTCGAAGCATGGGCCGAGGGTCGCCAGATAGACCCCGCACTCCAGCGGAACTCCGGCCTCCTCCGCTGCCCGCAGGAACACCTCCCGCACCGCCTCGT
>JALSRW010000315.1 GCA_026984595.1 Alphaproteobacteria bacterium | reverse complement strand
CGACTCCGCGTTCCGCGCGGGCTAGCTCAGGGGCGGGTCGAAGGTGTGGGGGAACCGCCGGAGCGATGCTCGCTTTTCTCAAAGCCGCCGCCAAGCTGCTGCTGACCGTCGCCGTCACCTTCTTCGGCCTGCTGCTGGTGACCTTCCTGATCGCCCGGGTCGTGCCCATCGACCCGGTGATCGCCATCGTCGGCGAACGCGCCCCGCCCGACGTGGTGGAACGGGTGCGCCGGGAGCTCGGCCTCGATCTGCCGCTCTGGCACCAGTTCGCGATCTATGTGGGGCAGATCCTGCGGGGCGATTTCGGTACCAGCGTGCTCACCGCGCGGCCGGTGCTGGAGGACATCCGCCGGGTCTTTCCGGCAACATTGGAGCTCGCCACCGTCGCCACCTTCATCGGCGTCCTGGTCGGCATCCCGGCCGGGGTGGCCGCCGCCGTCTGGCAGGGGCGCTGGCCGGACCACATCATCCGCGTGCTCGGTCTGGTGGGCTATTCGGTGCCGGTGTTCTGGCTCGGTCTCGTGGGCCTTCTCCTGTTCTACGCGAAGCTCGGCTGGGTCGAGGGGCCGGGGCGCCTTTCGGTCTTCTACGACGATATCGTCGAGCCGGTGACCGGGGTCATCCTGATCGATTCGGCGCTGGCCGGCGAATGGGAGGTGTTCCGCGACGCCTTCTGGCACATCATCCTGCCGGCCTCGATTCTGGGCTATTTCTCCCTGGCCTACATCAGCCGCATGACGCGCAGCTTCATGCTCGCCGAGCTACGGCAGGAATACGTCACCACCGCCCGGGTCAAGGGGGTGCCGGAATGGCGGGTGATCTGGCGCCACGCGCTGGGCAATACCATGATCCCGCTGATCACCGTGATCGCGCTCTCCTACGCCTATCTGCTGGAGGGCTCGGTGCTGACCGAGACGGTCTTCGCCTGGCCCGGGCTCGGCTTCTACATCACCAATTCGCTGCTGAATGCCGACATGAACGCGGTACTCGGGGGCACATTGGTGGTCGGCTCGGTGTTCGTCGGCCTCAACCTCGCCTCCGACTTCCTCTACCGTCTGGTCGATCCGAGGGCCAAATGGTAAGCGGGCTTCGCGCCTATCTGCTTTCGAGCGTGCCGCGATCGCGGGCTCATGCCCGGCTGGTCCGCTTCTACCTCGCCTGGCTGGCCTTCCGCAGCAATCCCCTGGCCGTCGTCGGCCTGGCCATCGTCCTGGCGCTGCTGCTGGTGGCCGCCTTCGCCCCCTGGCTGGCGCCGACCTCGCCCATCGAGCAGGATCTGGCGGCCCGCCTGCAGCCGCCCTCGGCCGCTCACTGGCTGGGCACCGACGAGCTCGGCCGCGACATCTATTCCCGGATCGTCCACGGCTCGCGTATCACCCTCTACATCGTGGCTCTGGTGGTCGTCATCGTCGGCCCGCTGGGCCTGCTGATCGGCACCGCCGCCGGGTATCTCGGCGGCTGGCTGGATGTCGTGCTGATGCGCATCACCGACATCTTCATGGCCTTTCCGCGGCTCATTCTGGCGCTGGCCTTCGTCGCCGCGCTGGGGCCGGGGATCGAGAACGCGATCATCGCCATCGCCTTGACCGCCTGGCCGCCCTATGCGCGTCTCGCGCGGGCCGAGACCCTGACCGTGCGCCATGCCGATTACATCGCCGCGGTGCGGATGCAGGGGGCCTCGCCCTTCTACATCATCCGCGCCCATGTGGTGCCGATGTGCCTGTCCTCGCTGATCGTGCGGTTGACCCTGGACATGGCCGGCATCATCCTGACCGCCGCCGGGCTCGGCTTTCTCGGTCTCGGCGCCCAGCCGCCGCTGCCGGAATGGGGGGCGATGATCTCCACCGGCCGCCAGTATCTCCTGGATCAGTGGTGGGTGGCGACCATGCCGGGCTTCGCCATTTTCGCCGTGTCGCTGGGCTTCAACCTGCTGGGAGACGGTCTGCGTGACGTGCTCGATCCCAAGCAGGCGTGAACCCCCGTCGGGCGTCGGGGGCGCGGAACCCGTTGCTCTCCAGCCAGGCCTCGAGATGGTCCGGGCTGGCGGCTTCGATGCGGAAGCCGCGGGTGCGCCCGCTGGTGCGCGAGGTGCGGAAGAACACCTCGCCGTGGGAGTTGCGGTAGATCTCGATCGCGATGGGCATCGGCGGCCTCGTACCTCGTGCCGGTGGTCGGTTAAGGTGATTTTACCGTCATCGGCCGCAAGCCGCGCGAAAAGAAGGAAAAACGCCATACGCGACTACGCAGGGGCGGGCGGATGAGCGATCCCTCCCGACAGGCGGGGCAGGGGACCGGCGGTCCCCCCATGCTGGAGGTACGCGATCTCGAGGTCTCCTTCCGGATGCCGCACGGCACGGTGCGGGCGGTGCGCGGCGTCTCCTTTTCCCTCGGTCGCGAGAAGGTGGGCATCGTCGGCGAGAGCGGCTCCGGGAAATCCACCGTGGGGCGGGCCATCCTGCGCCTCGTTCCCCGCCCCGGAGTGGTGCGCGCCGGTCGCCTCCGCTTCGACGGCCAGGAGCTCCTCGAGCTTTCGCCCCGGCGCATGCGCGAGCTGCGCGGCTCGCGCATCGGCATGATCCTCCAGGATCCGAAATTCTCGCTCAACCCGGTGGTCCGTATC
>JALSRW010000314.1 GCA_026984595.1 Alphaproteobacteria bacterium | reverse complement strand
ACATCGCCGCCCGCATCGCCGGCATGCAGGAGGCCTCCCGCTCCAGCGTCGGCGCCATCGGTACCATTCGCGAGAGCATCCTGGAGGTCAACGAGATCACCTCCACCATCGCCGCGGCGGTGGAGGAGCAGCGGGCGGCGACCGAGGAGATCGCCCGCAGCGCCGATCTCGCCGCTTCGGGAACCCGTACCGTCGACGGCCATATCGGCGAGATCGGCGACGCCACCCGCGATACCGGCGACGGTGCCGAACAGCTTCTGGGCATCGCCCGGGAACTGGCCGAACGCTCGGAGACCCTGCATCGCGAGATGCGCGCCTTTCTCGAAGAGGCCCGGCAGGCAGCCTGAGTTCCGCCCTCCTCAGAAGGTCGCGAGGCGACGCAGTATCGGCCGTTCCCGGTACGCCGCCTCGCGACCGTGCGGCGACAGTCCGATCACCCGAACCCGCTGGCCGCTGCCGAGATATTGCCGGTAGTCGTCCTGGGAGAGGGGCGCCACCTCCACCCGTATGCGCAGATGGCCGCCCTCGACGAACACCGGGATCCAGAGCTGGCGCAGGAAGAGCGTCCGACCTCCGGCGCCGACGCTCTGCCCGACGCATTCCACGAGGGCCATCTCGCCGCGTCCGAGACCGGCCCGGCGCGCCGTCTCCAGGGCCTCGCGGGCCACCGGCCCCAGGGGATGCGGCCCCTCCCGGCTGCGTGCCTCGAGCCCTCCGGCATCGCTGCCGAAGAGCTCCGCGAAACGCTCGGACACCGCGCGGATCCGCAGGCTCTCGTCGAGCAGTACCTGAGCACAGAGCGAACGTGCCACCACCTCGCCCACCAGCCGGCCACGCAGCCCGGCATGAGCGTCGACCAGACGCTGGATGCGCCGCCGGGTGCGCATGTCCGGTACCTGCCGACCGCTTTCCCAGCGCGATAGGGTGGGCTGGCTGACGCCCAGCAATGCGGCCGCGTCCTTCTGGGAGAGTTCCTGTTCGTCACGAAAGGCCTTGATGAAGGATGCCCAACTCGCCATCGTCATTCAGTGGCACCTGCTCCGTACAAGCGGGCAGAGAGAGGGCTCGCCCGGTGCTTTCCGCACTTCTTCTCGTTGGGCCATCCCGTCTGGCCGCCATGTTGCACAATCGCGCCGACGAACGAGCGGACACCCGGCGGGCCACCGTTCCGTTGCGTCGGCGACACCGGAACCGCACCTTCCGCACCGATCTTGCCATCATCTAGTGCCGCAGAGACGTCGGACAAACGCATATGCCGTGGCGGATGCACCGGGTTACGCGTGCACTCGCCCGTTAGAGATCAGACAAACCCCGCGCGTTCAACAGCGCCGAGATGCTCTCGCGATGGCTCCATGCGCATACATACGTATATCTTCACCTCGCATCGCAACAATACGACCGATTCCCACCATCGGCCTCAGATTTCCGCGGCGATCGCCCTCCCCAGCTCCTCGGTGCCGGCGGTGCCGCCCATGTCCGGCGTCCGCATCCGGCCGCTCGCCAGCACCCGGGCGATGGCCGCCTCGACCGCCGCCGCCGCCTCGCCGTGTCCGAGATGCTCCAGCATCATCGCACCCGACCAGATCTGGCCGATCGGGTTGGCGATGCCGCGGCCGGCGATGTCCGGCGCCGAGCCGTGCACCGGCTCGAACATCGAGGGATGGCGCCGCCCGGGGTCGAGATTGGCCGAGGGGGCGATACCGATGGTGCCGGTCACCGCCGGGCCGAGATCGGAGAGAATGTCGCCGAACAGATTGGAGGCCACCACCACGTCGAAACGTTCGGGGCAGCGCACGAAATGGGCGGTCAGGATGTCGATATGGTACTGCTCGGCGGCGATGTCGGGATACGCTTCGGCCATCGCCCGGAAGCGCTCGTCCCAGAACGGCATGGTGTGGATGATGCCGTTGGATTTGGTGGCCGATGTCAGCCGCCGCCGCGGCCGGCTGCGGGCCAGCTCGAAGGCGAAACGCAGGATGCGGTCGACCCCGAAACGGGTGAAGATGCTTTCCTGGACCACCGTTTCCCGCTCGGTGCCGGGGTACAGGCGGCCGCCGATCTCCGAATATTCGCCCTCGCAGTTCTCGCGCACGATCAGCATGTCGATCTCGCCCGGCCGCTTGCCGGCGAGCGGACTGGGCACACCTTCGAGAAGCCGCACCGGCCGCAGATTGACGTACTGGTCGAAGCGTCGGCGAATGGGGATCAGGAGGCCCCAGAGCGAGACATGGTCGGGCACCCCGGGCCAGCCCACCGCCCCGAGAAAGATCGCGTCGTGCCCGGCGATCCGGTCCAGACCGTCCTCGGGCAGGAAGCGGCCGGTGCGCAGATAGCGTTCGCAGCCCCAGTCCAGCGGATCCCACTCGAAGGCGATGCCGAAGCGCCGGCCCGCCGCCTCCAGTACCCGCAGCCCCTCGGGCACCACCTCCCTGCCGATCCCGTCACCGGGAATGACCGCGATCCGGTGGGTCCTCGTCACCGTTTCTCTCCCCCGGGATTGGCCCGTCGCCGGCATGTTTACGCAAATTTAAGGGCACCCGGCTACAAGCATCACGGCCGGCCCCCCGGCCGGTGAACCGCTTCTGTACAACGACAGCCGACCGGAGCATCGCAGATGGCAGCGTCTCTCACCCTTCTCGGGCGTCTTTCGGCAATCGGCGGGACGGGGAGCGTCAGCCGTCATGCCGATACCCGACAGCTCGAGGAACTGATCGAGGCCCTGCTGGCGCAGGATTACAGCAACATTCCCGCCACCCTCGGCGGCTCCCTCGGCGCCCGGCTCGTGGAGCTCGGCAATGCGCTGCAGACCAATGCCCGGGTGACTGCCGATCAGGTCGTCGAAACCTCGATCCGCACGAGCCAGGCGGCCGGCCATGTGGCGACCCTCTCGGTACCGGCCGCCGAGCTCAACAGCTCGGCCCAGTCGATGGCCGCCGCCGTCGAGGAACTCTCCGCCTCCATCGGCGACATCCACCGCTTCTCCGAGCGCATCGCCAGCGAAGCCGGCGAGATGCGCGAGGCGGTCGAAGTCAGCGGCGAAAGCGCTCGGGAATCGATCCGCCAGTTCGGCGAGCTCGCCACCCTGGTGCGCGAAGCGATGACCGAGGTACAGGCGCTGGGCGAGGCCAGCTCCGAGATCGGCGGCATCGTCGAGACCATCGAAACGATCGCCTCCCGCACCCAGCTCCTTTCCCTCAACGCCACCATCGAGGCGGCGCGGGCCGGCGAGAGTGGGCGCAGCTTCGCGGTCGTGGCCAACGAGGTGCGCACCCTGGCCCAGCAGACCGCCGAGGCCACCGACGACATCCGCAACCGCATCGAAGCCCTGGTCACCCGGGTTTCGCAGATCACCCAGACGATGGGCCGCAGCGAGGAGATCGCGGAAGCGGGCCAGCAGGCCATCGGCCAGCTCGACCATCAGGTGGAAGAAGTCGGCGCCAAGGCCGGCAGCGTCACCGAGAACATCGGTCAGGTGACGGAGATCCTCTCCCAGCAGACCGCCGCCGTCCAGGAGATCGGGCAGGGCATCGGCAGCGTGGCACGGATGGCCGCCCTCAATCTCGAAGCGGTCGAGGGGCTGGTGGGGGTCACCAAGGCCCTCGAGCAGAGCGCCGCCAAGGGTCTCGCCCGCATCGCCGAGGTCTCCTTCCCGGGCAAGATCCTGCGCCTCGCGATGGCCGATCACGCGCTCTGGATGCGACGCCTCGTCGGTGTCGTCCACGGCGAGCTCACCCTTCGCGAGCAGGAGCTCGCGAGCCACCATTCCTGTCGCCTCGGCAAATGGTATTACGGGCCCGATTCCTCCGCCTACCGGGAGCTTCCCGCCTTCCGCCAGCTCGAACAGCCGCACGAGCGGGTCCACGAGCTGGGCAAGGAGATCGTGCGACTGGCCAACGAGCGACAGATGGAGGCCGCGCTCGGTCGAATCCAGGAGGTACGCGAGGCTTCGGAAGAGGTGATCCGGCTCCTGCGCGAGCTCGCCGAGCAGGCGGGGGAGTGATCCGCGAATCCCGCCGCCCCCCGGCGCTCCGTGGAAAAAGTATGACTTCCTTCCTATTCTGTGCTAGGGTCCGGCCGACAACCCCAGCACATCGGAAGCTGTCATGCGTATCACCACCCTGTCCCTCGGCAAGCGGCGCAGCGCCGCGCAGGCCGAAGCCTCGCGCCGTAACGGTGCAAAGTCCCGAGGCCCCGCCACGGAAGCCGGCAAGGCCCGCTCCGCCCGCAACTCCATCCGTCACGGTCTCAATTCCAGGACCATCGTCCTGACAACTCCGGAAGACCGCGCCGCCCATGCCCGGCTGGCCGCGGCGGTGGCCGAACAGTACCGCCCCGAAGGCGCGCTGGAGGAGCATTGGGTTACCCGTCTGGTCGAGGCGATGTGGCGCCAGACCCGTCTGGAGATCATCGAGTCCCGTGTCCTGGAAGCGATGATTCTGGGCGAGGAGGCGGTGGGGCTGCCGAGCCTCGCCACGGTGTCGCGCTATCGGGCGCGGATCGGCCGCGATCTCGCCGAGGCACGGCGGCAGCTCGAGGCCCTCCGGGAGGAGCGACGCGAGGCGCGCCGCCGCCGGCTGCTGCGGGAGGCGACGCCGGAGCGGTTGCGCCGTCTCGCCGATCGGCTGCAACAGCGCGCGAGCAGGAACGAACCCGAGGCGGCGGGGATCCCCGCCGCAGCCGCCGCTGTGCCGCCGAGTTGCAGGAACGAACCCGGGCCGGAGCTCGCCCGGGCCGGTTCAGGCACCGCCCGGATTCCGCCCCCCGCCCCGGAGGGACACGCCCCGGGGCGCACGAACCGCGCGTAGCCGCCAGGCGGCGTTGGTGGCCAGCGCCGCGAGGATCACGGCACCCCCCGCGAGGGTACTGGCCGGGGGCCGTTCGCCCAGCACGAGCCACACCCACAAGGGGCCGAGCACGGTCTCCATCAGCATCAGCAGGCCGACCTCGGGCGCGGTCAGGTAGCGCGGCCCCAGCGTGATCAGCAGGAAGGCCACCGGATGCACCAGCAGCACCAGTAGCGCCAGCCACAGCCACTGCCGGCCGGTGAAGGCCAGCGGTTCGGCGAAGGGCAGCGCGGCGAGGGTGATCAGCAGGCCGGAGAGAACGTAGACCGGCATCAGATCGCGGCCGCGGGCACGGCGGATCAGGGAGAAGTTGAGGGCCATGGCGATCGCCGTGGCCAGGGCCGCGAAATCGCCCGGGAGACGGCCGGCCCCCAGCGAGCCCCAGACCGTGATCACCACCCCGAACAGCCCGGCCATGATCGCCAGGGCGGTGGACAGCGCCAGCATCTCGCCCATCAGCACGAAGCTCAGCAGCGCCGCGAACAGCGGGGAGGTGGAGATGATCACCAGGGTGTTGGCGACCGAGGTATGGGTGATCGACAGCAGAAAGAAGACGGTGCCGAGGGCGAACAGCGGAGCGATCACCAGTCCCGCCGCGCCGACCGCGCGGCAGGCGGCGGGCAGGCGGCGACCGTAGCGCGCAGCCACCACCAGCAGGACCACGAGCGCGAAGCCGAGGCCCCGCCAGAACAGGATGTTCCAGGGCGCATCGCCCAGCAGACGAATCAGCAGAGCGTCGGGAGACAGGATCAGGACCCCCGTGCCGGTGATCAGATAGCCCCTCGAATGCTCGCTCATGCCCCGTCCCGCCTCGCCGGCTGTGTAGGGGCTGGCGCCGGCGGCGGCAAGCGCCGCCCCGCCTCTTGCCGCGGCACTGCCGCTGTGCCATCGAGACGATGCGAGCATGTGGAGGATTTGCCGGTGCATGGTGCCGAACTGACCGATCTTCCCGCGCGCGAGGCGGTCCGCCTGCTGAGCGAGGGCGAACTCTCGCCGCTGGAGCTGATCGATGCGGCGCTGGCGCGCATCGAGGCCGTGGACTGGCAGGTCCATGCCGTGCCCACCCTCTGTGCCGAGCGGGCGCGAGCGGCCGCCCGCCGGCTGATGGCGGCGGAGCCGCCCGAAGATCGTCGCGGATGGCTCGCCGGTCTGCCCGTGCTGGTCAAGGATCTGACCGATGTCGCCGGGGTCCGCACCACCTACGGTTCGCCGATCTTCGCGGAGCATGTGCCGGAGCGGTCCGACATCCTGGTCGAGCGCATCGAGGCCCGCGGGGGGATCGTCCTCGGCAAGACCAACACCCCCGAATTCGGCGCCGGCGCCAATACCTTCAACGAGCTGTTCGGCGCCACCCGCAATCCCTGGAACACGGCGCTGACCTGCGGCGGCTCCTCCGGTGGTTCGGCGGTGGCGCTGGCCACCGGAATGGCCTGGCTGGCCACCGGCTCCGATCTCGGCGGTTCGCTGCGCACCCCGGCCGCCTTCTGTTCGGTGGTGGGGTTGCGCCCGAGCCCGGGACGGGTGCCGCACGGTCCCGGTCCGGTGCCCTTCCAGACTCTCGCGGTGGACGGGCCGATGGCCCGCGATCTGCGCGACCTGGCGCTGTTCCTCGATGCCATGGCCGGTCTCGATCGAGGCGATCCGCTGAGCTTCGAGGCACCCGCCCTGTCCTACACCGATACCGTGGGCTGGCCGGGGCGGCCGGTCCGGGTGGCCTTCAGCCCCGATCTCGGCGGCATCACCCCGGTCGATCCCGAGATCGCCCGCATCTGCCGGGCGGCGGCCGCCCGCTTCGCCGAACTCGGGGCCGAGGTGGAGGAGGCGGCACCCGATCTCGGCGAGGCGGTGGAATGCTTCACCACCCTGCGCGCGGCCCTGTTCGTGGCCGGCAAGGCCGAGCTCCTGGAAAGGCATCGCGAGGCGCTCAAGCCGGAGGTGATCTGGAACATCGAGCACGGGCTGCGCACCACCGCCGCCGAGATCGGGGCCGCGGAGCGCGCCCGCGGGCGCATCCAGAAGGCCACCGCCGCCTTCTTCGAGACCCGGGACCTCCTCGCCTGTCCGACCGCCATCGTGCCTCCCTTTCCGGTCGAGATCCGCTACCTCGAGGAGCTCGGCGACCACCGCTTCCCCTCCTATGTGGACTGGCTGGCCGTCACCTACGCCATCACCCTGACCGGCTGTCCGGCGCTCTCCCTGCCCTGCGGCTTCACCGAGAACGGCCTGCCGGTGGGGTTGCAGCTCGTCGGTCCGCCGCGGGGCGAGGCGGCACTGCTGCAGGCGGCGGTGGCGCTCGAGGATCTGCTCGGACTGACCGAGCTGCTGCCGATCGCACCCCGCCCCGGCTGAGCCGCGGATACCGTCGGCGCCATGAGCGAACCTCCCGCCTATCTGACGACCCGCGAGCTCGCCAGCCTGCTCAGGCTCAAGGAGCGGCGCGTCTACGAGCTCGTCGCCCGCGGCGAGATCCCCTGTGTGCGGGCCACCGGCAAGCTGCTGTTTCCGCGCCTCGAGGTGGAGCGCTGGCTGGAGGGGGAGCGGAGCCTCGCGGTGCCCGTCGATGTCCTGGCGGGATCCCACGATCCGCTGCTGGAATGGGCGCTCCGCGAATCGGGAAGCGGCATCGCCAGCTTCTTCGACGGCAGCCGCGACGGGCTCGCGCGGATGAAGGCGCGGCGGGCGGCGGCGGCCGGCCTGCATCTGTTCGACGCCGGGAGTGGCGAATGGAATCTGGCCGCCCTGCGCGAGGCGCTGGGGGAAGCGCCGGTGGTGCTGGTGGAGTGGGCCTGGCGGCAGCGTGGTCTGCTGGTGGCACCCGGCAATCCGCTCGCGATCCGCGGCATCCGGGATCTGCGCGGGCGGCGCGTGCTGCCGCGCCAGCCCGGGTCGGGGGCCGGGCTGCTGTTCGCCGAGCTCCTGCGCATGGAGGGGTTGGCCGAGGAGGAGCTCGAGCTGGCAGCGGCCCCGGCCCGCACGGAAACCGAGCTGGCGGAGGCGATCGCCGCCGGCAAGGCGGATGCCGGGCTCGGCCTCGCCTGCACCGCCCGGCCGCCGGGTCTGGGCTTCGTGCCGCTTTTGCGCGAGCGCTTCGATCTGGCGGTCTTCCGGCGCGCCTTCTTCGAGCCGCCGTTGCAGGCCCTGTTCGGCTTCGCCCGCAGCGAGACCTTCGCCGCCCGGGCGGCCGAGCTCGGCGGCTACGACATCCGCGATCTCGGCCGGGTCCGGTACAACGGCCCCTGAGCGGCCTCAATCGCAGCGGGCGTCGGGGAAGAAGAGCTGCTGGCCCGCTACCCGGTAGGCGGCGATCCGCGCCTGCCCCTCGGCGCCCACCAGCCAGTCGCGGAAGGTCTTGGCGGCGGCGAAGCGGACGCCGGGGTGACGCTCCGGGTTCACCAGCATGACGCCGTACTGGTTGAAGAGCCTGGAGTCCCCCTCGACCAGCAGCACCAGGTTCCGCTTGTTGGCGAAGGTGACCCAACTCGCCCGGTCGGTCAGGGTGTAGGCGTCCATGCCGGCGGCGATATTGAGGGTGGCCCCCATCCCCGCCCCCACCTCGCGGTACCAGCCGCCTTCGGGCCGGGCGGGGTCGATGCCGGCGGCGCGCCACAGCGCGAGCTCCTTGATATGGGTGCCGCTGTTGTCGCCGCGGGAGACGAACGGGGCACGGGCGGCGGCGATCTTCCGCAGCGCCGCCGGTGCCTCCCGCCCCCCGGCGATGCCGGCCGGATCCCGTTTCGGGCCGACGATCACGAAATCGTTGTACATCACATCGCAGCGCATGATGCCCTGGCCCGCGGCGACGAAGGCCAGCTCGCGCTCCCTGGCGTGCACCAGCAGCGCGTCGCCGTCGCCGTTGGCGGCGTTCTCGAGGGCCTGGCCGGTGCCCACCGCCACCACCCGCACCTCGATGCCGGTTCGCGCGGTGAATTTCGGCAGCAGATAGTCGAGCAGGCCGGAATTCTGGGTGGAGGTGGTCGACTGGAGGATGAGGAAATGCTCGCCGGCGCGGGCCGGGGCGGCATTGCCGGCGAGCAGCAGGAGGAGAGCCAGCAGTCGGATCACGGGGGAAGTCTCCCTTCGACATGGGCACGGGCCGCTTCGCTCTGCGGCCGGGTGAAGAAACGCTCGGCCGGGGCGTGCTCCAGCACCCGGCCGCCGTGCAGGAACACCACATCCTCGGCGAGGCGGCGGGCCTGGGCCACATCGTGGGTGACCAGCACGATACGGGTGCCGGAGGTCCGGCTCCGCAGCAGCAGTTCCTCGATCGCCCGGGTCGCCGCCGGATCGAGGCTGGCGGTGGGCTCGTCGAGAAACAGGATGTCGGGCTCGAGCGCCAGCGCCCGGGCCAGCGCCACTCGCTGCTGCTCGCCGCCCGACAGGCGGCGGGCCGGAAGATGCGCGAGATGCGCGAGAGCGCAGCTTTCGAGCACCGCCTCCAGGCGCCGGCGACGTTCGCCGCGGGCCAGGCCGCGGGCGGCCAAGGCGAAGCTGATGTTGGCGGCCACCGAGCGGCGCAGCAGTACCGGCTTCTGGAAGACCATCGCCTGGCGGCGCCAGACCGGCGGGCCGGGCGGCCGGCCGTTCCACAGAATTGCGCCGCGGTCGGCCGCCAGCAGCCCGTGCAGCACCCGCAGGAGCACGCTCTTGCCGGCACCGTTGGCACCCAGCACCACCGTCAGCCCCTCGGCGCCGAGGACGAAGCTGACATCCTCGAGGGCGGTGCGGGCGCCGAAGGCGAGACCCAGCCCGCGCACCTCGAGCGGCAGAATGCGCTCGCGGTCAGACATGCGACAGGCGGGCCGCGGTGCCCCGCAGCAGGGCCGTGGCGCCGGTCACCAGCAGCGCCAGGCCGACCAGCACCAGCCCCAGCGCCAGGGCCAGGGCGATCTCGCCCTTGGAGGTCTCGAGGGCGATGGCGGTGGTCATCACGCGGGTGACGTGCTTGATGTTGCCGCCGACGAGCATCACCGCCCCGACCTCGGCGATGGCCCGGCCGAACCCGGCGAGTGCCGCGGTAAGCAGGCCGAAGCGCCCCTCGTAGAGGAGGGTGGGAATGGCCCGCCAGGGGCCGATCCCAAGCGATCGGAGCTGCTCGGCATATTCCTCCTGCAGGCCGCTCAGCAGTTCCCGCGCGAGAGCGGCGACGATCGGCGTCACCAGGATCGCCTGGGCGAGGATCATGGCGGTCGGGGTGTAGAGCAGGCGCAGGGCGCCGAGCGGACCGGCGCTGGACAACAGGATGTAGACGAACAGGCCGACCACCACCGGCGGCAGACCCATGAGCGCGTTCAGGAGGACGATGGCAGCCTGGCGGCCGGGAAAGCGGAGACTGGCCAGGAGCGCCCCGAGCGGCATGCCGAGCAGGCAGGCGATGGCCACCGCGGTGAGGCTGACGGCGAGCGACAGCCGCACGATCTCCCAGAGCTCCGCATCGCCGGCCAGCAGCAGCTCCAGGGCCAGGGCGAAGGCCGCTCCCAGATCCTCCATGCTCCCTCCCGCATGCCACCTGCGGATTTATCCAATTTTATGCAATTTCGGCAAGTCTGTGCGGAAGGAGCAGCCATTCGGACAGCGGGTCAGGGATCGATCACCTTGCCGGGATTGAGAATGCCGCGGGGATCGAGACTCCGCTTGAGGCGCCGCATCAACGCGATTTCCTCGGGGCTGCGGACATAGCCGAGATAGGGCTTCTTGATGGTGCCGATACCATGCTCGGCGGAAACCGTGCCGCCGAAACGGCGTACCAGCCCGTAGACCTCCTGCTCGATCGCCGCCGGCTCGACCCCGGCCGGAACGTCGGTCACCACATGGATGTTGCCGTCCGCCACATGGCCGAAGAACACCGCGCGGATGCCGGGAAAGCGTTCCGCCAGCCGGGATGCGCAGGCCCGGACATAGGCCTCCATGCGATCGATCGCGAGGCCGATGTCGAAGTTGAGATGGCGGCCGAAAATCCGGGGGAACTCGGCGACCGCGTCGCGCACCGCCCAGAGACCGCGGATATCGGCTTCCGAACGGGCCAGTGCCGCGTCCTCCACCAGCCCGGCCTCGAACATGCCTTCCAGGAGCTGCTCGAAACCTTCGGGATCCCGGGCCGGATCGTAGCCCTGGGCCTCGAGCAGCAGGTAGATGCCGTGGCGGCCGGAGAGCGGCGCCCGGAGCTGTGCGACATGGCCGGTCAGCAGCTCGTAGAAGCCGGGCCACATCGCCTCGAAGGCCGAGAGCCGACCACCCAGATCGGTGCGCGCCCGCTTCAGGAGCTCGATCACGGCCGGGAAGTCGCGCAGCCCGCAGAATGCCACGGCGCGGCTGCGCGGCCGCGGCTGCAGGCGCAGCACCGCCCGGCTGATGATCCCGAGCACCCCCTCGGAGCCGATGAAGAGCTGCTTGAGGTCGAAGCCGGCGTTGTTCTTGAGGAGCTTGTTGAGGTTGCTGAGGATGGTGCCGTCGGCCAGCACCACCTCGAGACCGAGCACCATGTCGCGGGCCATGCCGAAGCGCACGACCCGGTTGCCGCCGGCATTGGTGGCCAGATTGCCGCCGATCTGGCAGGAACCGCGGGCGCCGAGATCGAGCGGCAGCAGGAAACCGGCCTCTTCGGCGGCCGTCTGGGCGGCCTCGAGAACGGTGCCGGCACGGACCGTCATGGTCGCCGTGGCGGGATCGATTTCCTCGATGCCGGCCAGACGCTCGAGCGACAGGGCGATCGCCTCGCGCTCCGGGCGGGCACCGCCGGCGAGCCCGGTGCGTCCGCCCTGCGGCACCACGGCCTGGCGATGGGCGTTACAAATCCGCAGGCAGGCGGAGAGCTCGCCGGTCGTCGCCGGTCGGATCAATGCCTTCGGCGGCCGCGGTTCGAGCCCCGCCCAGTCGTTCCAGTAGCGGCGCGGCACCGCCTCGCCGACGGTGACCGCCGCCGCGCCCAGTACCTCGAGAAGTTCCTCGACGACCTTGTCCATCTCCGCCCCCCGCATCTACGGCGGAGAGGTTTTCGCAACTCCGCCGCCGCGCGGCAATGCCGCGATGGCCGGCGCAGCCCCGCGGTCAGGCCGCCTTTCGGATCGCCAGCCGCTGCCAGACCTCGGCCAGAGCGACCAGCAGCACATCCATCAGAGAATCGTCGTGCAGCGGGCTCGGCGTGATCCGCAGCCGCTCGGTGCCCCGCGGTACGGTCGGGAAGTTGATGGGCTGGATGTAGATGCCGAACTCGTCGAGCAGCAGATCGGA
>JALSRW010000313.1 GCA_026984595.1 Alphaproteobacteria bacterium | reverse complement strand
CGCGTGCCCTGCTGCGCGGGCTCGGACGCAGGGCGGGATGATGCCGGAGGAAGGGGCGCTGCGCACCACGACCATCGGCGCCCATCCGAAGCCGGACCATGTGCCACTGCCGGACTGGTTCCGGGCACCGCAGCGCGCGGACACCCCGCACCCCATCCGGGGCTGGGCCGAGGCCGGGGCCGCCTGGGGGCAACGGCGAGAAGGTCATGCGCGGGCATTACACCGCGCGGCCGCCTACGGTCGTGGCACCCCTCCGGGCGCGCGCGCCCTTCCTCGTCCGCGACTGGCAGGGTGCGATCTCGATCGAAGATGCCCATCGCCGCAACGGTCCCGAGCTGCTGGAGGCGTGCGCGCACAAGACGGCCATTCCGGGTGTCGTCGACGTCGCCGGCGCGCGCGTCGAAACGGAGGAGGAGATCCACGATCATCTGCGCACGGCGCTCGAGCACATCGACGCCGGGCGCCTGATTGCCGCTCCGGACTGCGGGCTCGGGCTGCTGACGCGAGAACAGGTGCGGGCGAAGCTCGCCGCCATGGCCTGCGCCGCGCATGCGCTGTGAGTAACCGGGAGGGCCCGGAAGCGATGCCGGGCGGGTAGAGGCAGACCGTGTTTCACGTGAAACAGTGCGGGCCGGCGCCCAGGGCGCCGGCCCGATGCCGCACCCCGGGTTCTCGGCCTCAGGCCTTGCCGATCAGCGCCGCGCTCGAGCAGTGATAGACCATGTTCGGGGCGCCGAAGCACCACACGATGTCGTTGTTGAGCTGCGGCCGGTAGACGGGCATCTCCCCCTCGGTGGAGAGACAGGCGCACTGGCCGCAGGAGTCCTTGCCGCAGCAGTCGCGATAGGCGATGAGATAGGCCTGACCATCGTCGGGATTGATGCAGGTGCCGACCCAGGAGCTGGGCGAGGGATGGCTGCCCGGCGGGCAGGTGCTGGGCCCGCCACCGCAGCAGCTGCACATGTAACCGTCGATGGCGCAGTAGCGCCAGTAATTGCACTGGGTGGGATCGGTGGTCTGCGCGGTCCTGGCAAACTCCTCGGCCCGCGCCCGCTTGAGCCGTCCCGTTCGGTCCACGGGCAGGAGCGGCAGCAGGGTGGCGCCGATGAGACCTGCGCCGAGGCGGGCGAGAAGGCTGCGCCGCGAGGTCCGCTGCGCGGCCGCCCGACTCATGCGCTCGGCGACGCGATCGAGTACGACGTTGAAGCTCATGACCGTCATCTCCCCGATCAGGGCTCATTCATCCGCGACATAGAGGAGGAAGGGCGAGTCCCCGAGACCTTCGACCGTGCCGCGCGGCTCGAAGGAGGTGGCATCGAAGACGGAGAGCGATGCCTCTTCGCTGAGCGTGAACAGGAGCGGCGCATCGTCCTGACTCACGCTGACACTGAGAGCGTGATGTTCGAGGGGGACACGGGCGACCCGTTCATGGCTGTTGGCATCGAACACCCAGACCTCCTCTCCCGCCTGCTTGTGGGTCCACTTGCCGCCCCGGTGCATGAGCACGAAGAGGCGGTCGCTCGCGGCATGATAGGCGAGAAGCTGCCAGCCACCGGGCCGCCAGTTCTCGCCCCGGTCGTTGTCGTCGAGCAGGGACCATTTGCCGGCGATCTGAAGGCCGGCGTCGGAGACCTCGGCCTCGTAGACCATGCCCTCATAGGAGACGAAGAAGGCGCGCCGGTCGCGATGGCTCACGACGCCATGCTCGAACACGGGATCCGCTTCCGGATCGAAAAACGGGGTGCCGGGACGAATCTCGGCATTTCCGGCGGCATCGAAGCGCACATGGACGAAGGAACCATCCGGGCACAGCATCGAAAAGCTCATATTCCCGGTGGGAAAGATGAGGCTGCATCCGGGCACCTCGATATCCGTCACGTATTTGCGGGCGACGACGTCGACCACGCTTACCGAGGTCCCGGGCGCCATGTTGTAGGAGAGCAGGTAGCGTCCGTCCGGCGTGAGGGCGAGATTGGGCTTTTTCGGTACGACCAGGAAACGCCCCTCGGGCAGCACCGTCTCGGCGACGGGCTCGAGCGTGCGGGCGTCGTAATAGGCGACGATGTCCGTCCGCTTGCCGCGCGTCCCCCGCGAGTAGTACGTCTCGGCCGAATAGATCATGCGGTGGTCCGGCGAGATCGCCATGTTCGGCACATAGCCGGTGTTGAGCATGCCGAGATAGCGCAGGCTGTCGCCGTCGATGACGTAGACCTTGGCCGCGATGAGATGGGGAAACACCGGATCGAGGACATAGACCCAGTGGGGGTTCATCTCGGGCAGAACGGCCGTTGTATGCTCCTCGGTGACTTCGAGCACGGCCTCAGAAGGCAGGCCCTCGGTTCCCCGCTCCTGAGCCGCGGCACCGGCCGCACCCCAGACGAGAGCGACGAGAGCCATTCCGGCCAGGGGTCCCGCACGCCTCACCATCTTCTCCTCCCCGATCTCTGCGCCCGGGCCTGTGCCGCCCGGGCGCGACAGAAGCGACGGCAACTCTAGGCCCGCGGGCGCAGCGGCAGGTAGCAGCATGCTACTACGCCGATATGGGCGCGCGCTCCTGCCTTGCGCTGCGCTGGGCGAGATAGGTCGTACACACCACCCGCAGCAGCGAGGCGAAGTTGCGCACC
>JALSRW010000312.1 GCA_026984595.1 Alphaproteobacteria bacterium | reverse complement strand
CGACACCGAGCTCCCGGAGCACCGCCACGAGATGCCGGGGATCGGGCTTGCGCTGCGGCAGCCGGTCCCCGCCGACGATGCTCGAGAAATAGGGCGCGAGACCGAGCGCTTCCAGCAGCTCTTCGCTGGCTCTCTGCGGCTTGTTGGTGCAGACGCCGAGCCGCACGCCCTCCGCCTGCAGTCGTTCGAGGCAGGCACGCACACCCGGAAACATCTTGCCGTGGCGGCAGGGATGGCGCTCGTACAGCTCCACGAACCGCCGATGGAGACGGTCGATCTCCGCGTCCGACGCCGCCCGCCCGGCCGCGGCCAGCGCCCGTACCACCAGCATCCGCGCGCCGTCGCCGATCATCCGCCGCACCGCTTCGGGATCGGGCACGGTGATGCCCGCCTCGCCCAGCAGTTCGGCCAGCACCGCATGGATGTCCGGCAGGGTCTCCACCAGCGTCCCGTCGAGGTCGAAGACGGCGGCATCGCGGCGGCGGATCATGGGGCGTGTTCCCGATATTGTGGCGTCGCCGAACTTTGGTACAGTCGCCGCACAAGTCCAGTCGCGTTCGCTTTGGAGCCGGTTCGGAGCCCGTTGTCCGCATGTCTGCGCTCGCCATCGCCGTTCTCGCCGCCGGTCGCGGTACGCGCATGCGCAATGCGCGTCCCAAGGTACTGCATCCGCTCGGCGGGCGGCCGCTGCTGGATCATGTGCTGGCCACGGCTCGGGCGCTGCAGCCCGCGGTGATGGCGGTGGTGCTCGATCCCCGCTCGCAGGAGGTGGCCGCCCATCTGCGGCGGGTCTGCCCGGAAGCGGACATCGTCTGGCAGGATCCGCCGGCCGGCACCGGTGATGCGGTGCGCCAGGCGCTGCCCGTCCTCGGTGATGCGGCGAGGCTGCTGGTGCTCTACGGCGACACCCCGCTGCTGCGCCCGGAAACCCTGCATGCACTCCGCGCCTGCCGGGCAGAGCGGGATGCGGCGGCGGTGGTGCTGGCCTTTCGTCCGGAATGCCCCGAGGGCTACGGGCGACTGCGTCTCGATGCCGCCGGCCGGCTCCTGGAGATCGTCGAGGAACGCCACGCCGAGCCCGAGCTGCTGGCCTCCGCGCCCTGCAATTCCGGGGTCATGCTGCTCGATCTGGCGCGCGCCCGCGAGGCGCTGACGGCGCTGCCGCTGCGCCCGGAAAAGGGCGAGTATTATCTGACCGACGTCATCGCCGCTCTGGTCGCCCGCGGCCATCCCTGTGCGGTGGTGGAGGCGGCGCCCGAGGAGGCGCTCGGGGTCAACAGCCAGGAGGAGTTGGCCCGGCTCGAGCGTATTTTCCAGGAACGCCGGCGGCAGGCGCTGCTGCGGGCGGGCGTCGTCATGCCCGCGCCGGAAACCGTGTTCCTCGCCTTCGACACGGAAATCGCGGCGGGGGCGATGATCGAGCCGCATGTGGTGTTCGGCCCCGGGGTGCGGATCGGGCAAGGGGCGGTGGTGCGCAGTTTCAGCCATCTCGAGGGTGCGCTGCTGGCGGCCGGTGCGGTGGTCGGTCCCTTCGCCCGGCTGCGGCCGGGCAGCCGCATCGGCGAGGGGGCGCGGGTCGGCAATTTCGTCGAGACCAAGAACCTCGATCTGGGGGCTGGCGCCAAGGCCAATCATCTGGCCTATTTGGGCGACGCCACGGTGGGTGCCGGGGCCAATATCGGTGCCGGTACGATCACCTGCAACTACGACGGCTTCGCCAAGCATCGAACGGAGATCGGCGCCGGTGCCTTCATCGGCTCCAACAGTGCCCTGGTGGCGCCGCTGCGGATCGGTGCCGAGGCGATCGTCGGTGCCGGCAGCACCATCACCCGCGACGTGCCGGCGCGGGCGGTGGCGGTGGCCCGCGGCGGTCAGCAGGTGAAGCCGGAGCGGGCACCGGAGCTGCGGCAACGTTTCGCGAGACGCCGCGCGGGCAAGGCGGCAAAGGAATAGGCCGGCTGCAGGACGCGGCGGTCAGCGGGGAGGGAGGAAGAGAATGCGCGCGATCATGTTGGCGATGCTGGTCCTGGCCTGGCTCGCGGGCGCCGTTCGGGCCGGCGGGCTGGACGACATCCGGAACGGCAATGCCGCCTTCCGCGAAGGTCGCTACGAGCAGGCGGTCGAGCTCTTCACCACGGCGATCGTCTCCGGCGAACTCGATGTCGAGGCGCTGGCCATCGCCTACAACAATCGCGGCGTCGCCTACGATCAGCTCGGCGATTACGATCGCGCCGTGGCCGACTATCAGGAGGCGCTCTCCCTGAAGCCGGACGACCCCATGAGCCGCCGCAATCTGCGCGTGGTGCTGGTACGGCGCGGCGTCGCGTTGGCCAACACCGGCGAGTACCAGCGGGCACTGACCGATCTCTCCAAGGCCATCGAGCTCGGCCCGGACAAGGCCATCGCCTGGCTGCGCCGGGCCCAGGTACGGATGGAGAGCGGCGATCTCGAGGGAGCCGCGGCCGATCTCGCGGAGGCGCGGAAGCTGGCGCCCGGGGACGAGGAAATCGCAAAGGCCGAGGAACGCCTGGCCCGGCTCGGCGAGGCGGCACGCGAGGCGGCGGTGCAGCTCTCCGCCCGGCCGGCGCCGGAACCGGCGGCCGGGACGGAACCGGTGACCGACCAGCG
>JALSRW010000311.1 GCA_026984595.1 Alphaproteobacteria bacterium | reverse complement strand
CGTGCTCGAGCGGCACCAGCAGCTCGACCCGCCGCGACAGGTTGCGCTGCATCCAGTCGGCCGAGGAGATGAACACCCTGGCCTTGCGGCTGGGCAGCCCGTGGCCGGCGCCGAAGCAGACGATCCGCGCATGTTCCAGGAACCGGCCGACGATGCTCTTCACCCGGATGTTCTCGGAAAGACCGGGCAGGCCGGGGCGTAGACAGCAGATGCCGCGGATCACGAGATCGATCTTCACCCCCGCCTGCGAGGCGCGGTAGAGGGCGGCGATGATCTCGTCGTCCACCAGCGAGTTGAGCTTGGCCCAGATCGCCCCCTTGCGGCCGCTGCGGGCGAAGCGGACCTCTTCCTCGATCAGGGAGAGCAGGGTCTCGCGCATGTTCACCGGCGCCACCGCCACCTTCTCGAGCCCGCGCGGCTCGGCATAGCCGGTCATGAAGTTGAAGGTGCGGGCGGCATCCCGGCCCAGCGCCGGATCGCAGGTGAAGAAGGAAAGATCGGTGTAGATGCGGGCGGTCACCGGGTGATAGTTGCCGGTGCCGAAATGGCAGTAGCTGCGCAGTCCGCCGGCCTCGCGGCGGACCACCATCGACAGTTTGGCGTGGGTCTTGAGGTCGATGAAGCCATAGACCACCTGCACCCCGGCCCGCTCCAGATTGCGTGCCCACTGGATGTTCCGCTCTTCGTCGAAGCGCGCCTTGAGCTCCACCAGGGCGGTCACCGACTTGCCGGCATCGGCGGCCTCGATGAGAGCGGCGACGATGGGGCTCTCCTCGCTGGTCCGGTACAGGGTCTGCTTGATCGCCACCACCGCCGGATCGCGGGCCGCCTGGCGCAGGAACTGGACCACCACGTCGAAGCTCTCGTAGGGATGCTGGACGATGAAGTCCTTGTGGCGGATGGCGGCCAGGCAGTCGCCGTCGAAATCGCGGATGCGTTCGGGAAAGCGCGGTGTGTAGGGCGGAAACAGCAGATCCATGCGGTCGCCGCAGGCCTCGATGATCTGGCTGGCATCGGCGAGCCCGAGGATGTTGTCGAGGGTGCAGACATCCTCCTCGGCGACATCGAGATGTTCGCGCAGGAAGTCCCGCAGTTCCGAGGGCACCCCGGCATCGAGGGCGAGACGGATGACGCTGCCGCGCTTCCGGCGCTTCAAGAGCGTCTCGAACAGCCGCACCAGATCCTCGGCTTCCTCCTCCACCTCGATGTCCGAATCGCGGATCACCCGGAACCGTCCGAGGGCGGTGACCCTGAAGCCCGGGAACAGGAGATCGATGAACCGTTCGATCACCTGCTCGAGCCGCACGAAACGCCGGCTCTCGCCGTCGATGGGCAGAAAGCGCGGCAGCCGTGCCGGCAGCAGCACCAGCCCCACCACCGGCTCGCCCTCGGGCCGTTCGAGCTCGACCACCACCCCCATCCCGCAGTTGGGGATGAAGGGGAAGGGATGGGCGGGATCGACGGCGATCGGGGTGAGCACGGCGAAGGCCTCGGAAAGAAAGCGCTCGCGCAGGCGGGCCAGTTCGGTCTCCGTGAGCTCTCCGATGTCGCTGATCGCCACCCCGGCCTCGCGCAGCCGCCGCACCAGATCGACCCAGCAGTGCTGCTGCTCGGCCATCAGCCGGTTGGCGCGGGCGCGGATCGCCGCGAGCTGCTGGGCCGGGCGCATGCCGTCGACACTGACGGTGTCGACTCCGGCCCGGGCCAGGGCCTTGAGACCGGCCACGCGGACCATGTAGAACTCGTCCAGATTGCTCGCCGAGATGGAGAGAAAGCGCAGCCGTTCCAGGAGCGGATAGTCCTCGTTGCGGGCTTCTTCCAGAACCCGCTCGTTGAAGGCCAGCCAGGAAAGCTCGCGATTGAAGAAATGTTCGGGACCGAGCACCGGCCCGTCCTCTTTCACCATGTTCGCTGCCACTGTCCTGCCGCCTGCCGGACGCCGCGTCTCGGCGCGCAACTCCGTCGCCATGTTCGCTTTCCCTGCTGCCGCCATCGCCCTTGGTCTGCGGCACGCGGCGCTCTAAGCTGCAGACGGCGGCCATGTTAGCCTGCCGCCGCGGCCCTGTCATGCAATGCACCCGAAACGACGGGAGGACGCCCTGCTCGAGCTCTGCCTGTTCCGCCACGCCAAATCGCGCCACGACGCGCCCGGTATCGGCGATCACGATCGCGATCTGGCACCCCGCGGCGTCCGCGCCGCCCGGGCGATGGGCGCCTGGCTGCGCGAGCGGGAGCTCTTGCCCGGGCGGGTGCTCTGCTCGACCGCCCTGCGCGCCCGCCGGACGGTGGCCCTGGCCTTCGAAGACGTACCGGATCTTCCCGAGATCCGGTACATGCGGACCCTCTATCTGGCCAGTCCCGGCCGCATGCTGGAGATCCTGCATCGCCAGAGCGGCGGACCCGCCCGCCTGATGCTGGTCGGCCACAATCCCGGCATGCACAGCCTCGCATTGCGTCTGGTGGAGGAGGCCGATCCGGGACGGGCCGCGCTGGAAGCGAAGTTCCCCACCGCGGCGCTCGCCCGCATCGGCTTCGCCGCGGAGGACTGGCGGGACATCGCGGTGCACACCGGACGGCTGCTCGAATACCGTACCCCCGCGACGCTCGACCGAAGGCCATGAGGGGGGCG
>JALSRW010000310.1 GCA_026984595.1 Alphaproteobacteria bacterium | reverse complement strand
GCCAGCGGTCAGGCGGGCCAGCAGCTTGGGGCGCACGCGCGCCGCATTGTGCTCCCGATAGACCAGGAGCGGCCGGGAGATGCCGAGATGGCGGAGCAGCCTGCCGGTGACCCGGCTGTCCTCGCAGACGACGGCGTCGACCATGGCCAGTATGCTGCGGGCGCGAAGGGTGATGTCGCCGAGATTGCCGATCGGGGTCGCCACCACGTAAAGCCCCGGCTCCGGTTGTCCGCCGGCCGCGCTTTCGCTACGCTCCGTCTCAGCCCCGCTCGGACGGTCCGAAATGCTCACCTCGACGGCAAATCCATGGCGTTGTGCCCGCCTGCTGTGCGGCACGCTGATCCTCGCCCTGCTCGGCGGCTGTGCCAGCCGGCAGCAAAGCACGCCGCCCGAACCCGTGCAACCGCCGCCACCGCCGGTGACCGAGACCGCGCCGGAGCCGCCGCCGCCACCGCGGGTGGCCGTGCTGCTGCCGCTGAGCGGGCCGGCTGCGGCGGTCGGCCGGGATCTGTTCGATGCCGTCCAGCTCGCCCTGTTCGATGTTGGCGAGAACGAGCTGGAAATCCTGCCGCGGGATACCGCGGGCGATCCCGAGACGGCCCGCCGGGCGGCAACGGAAGTGCTGGATCTCGGGGCCGAGCTGATCCTCGGTCCGCTGTTCGCCCGCTCCGCCCGGGCGGTGGCCGCGGTGGCCTCCGAACGCGGGGTGCCGGTGCTGTCCTTCTCCAACGATTCGGCGATCGCCGGACCCGGTCTGTTCATTCTGGGGTTCCGCCCCGAGGAACAGGTGGCACGGGTGCTCGCCTATGCCCGCGGCCAGGGGCTGACCCGCATCGCCGCCCTGGTCCCCGACGATGCCTACGGTCGCCGGGCGCTGGAGGCCTGGCGGGCGAGCCTCGGAGGGAGCGGCGATCTGCCCTATGCGGTCTACAGCGGCGATCAGAACGCCATCGCCCAGACCCTGCGCGGCTTCACCGCCTATGACGAGCGGGTACGGGCGCTGGCCGAGCAGAAGGCAGCGCTGGCCGGCCGCGAGGACGACACGGCGAGGGCGGCGCTGGCTCGGCTCGAGAGCCGGGACACCTTCGGGCCGCCGCCCTTCGACGCGGTGCTGATCGCCGACGGCGGGCTGCGGCTGCGGGCGGTGGCCGCACTGCTCGCCTATTACGATGTGGACACCAGCGTCGCCCGCTTCCTCGGCACCATGCGCTGGCTCGAGGACAAGGAGCTGACGGCACAGGAATCCCTGGTCGGAAGCTGGCTGGCGGCCCGCTCGCCGGCCAAGGATGCGGCCTTCGCCCGGCGCTTCTCCGAGATCTACGGCCGTTCCCCGCAGCCGCTGGCGAGCCTCGCCTTCGATGCGGCGGCCCTCGCCGTGCTGCTGTCGCGCAGCGAACCCCGCTTCGACCCCGCCCAGCTCACCGATCCCCAGGGATTCGACGGCTTCACCGGCATTTTCCGGTTGCGGCCCGACGGCCTCGCCGAGCACGGCCTGGCGGTACTGGAGATCCGCAAGGGAGAGCTGGTGGAGATCGATCCCGCACCGACCGCCTTTCCCGCCGGCTACGCCGGTATCGGTATCGGACCGGCGGCCGTCAGGGCAGCTCCGCCACCTGCAGCCAGAAGAGGTTGATCGCCTCCGCGACCCGTTCGAAATGCGCGAGATCGACGGGCTTGGCGACGAAGCCGTTGGCGTGCAGCGCGTAGCATTGCTGGATGTCCTGCTCGGCCACCGAGGTGGACATCACGATCACCGGCAGGCCGCGCATGCGGGGATCCGCCTTGATCTCCGCCAGCACCTCGCGGCCGTCCTTGCGCGGCAGATTGAGATCGAGAAGGATCAGCTTCGGCCAGGCCCGGCTGGCGTGGCATTGGCGCAGATACGCCAGCGCTTCCACCCCGTCGACGACGTGGCGGATGGCGCCCTCGAGACCGATTTCGCGGAAGGCCTCACGGGCCAGACGGGCATCGGCGGGATTGTCCTCGACCAGGAGAATCGGCGGCGGGTCCGCCGAACCGCAGGCGTAGGCGTTCTCGTCCATGGCGTTTCCAACCTTTTCGGGCCCCCGTATCGGCGTGGGGCGGGGGCGTTTTCGTCAACCACAAATTCTGTTTGACGCGGACGGCTTCTCGTCTAAGTTTATGACCGCACGCAATTTTACACCGAGGGTCGAGCAGTGCATGGATGACAGCAAGCAGTTCAGGCCCGTTCGCGGGCCCGCCGGCGGACCTCCGGCACCGCCGGGGCTGGCGGAAAGCGGAGCTGTCGTCGCCCTGGGCCGGCCGCCGAGCCCGTGCCGCGAGCCGCTCGCCGACCCCTCGACCGGGATGGCCCGCAGCCTGCGTCTGCTGCTGGTGGAGGACGATCCCGAGGAGGCCGAACTCACGCGGCGGCTGCTGCAGCGTGCCCAGCGTGCCCGCTACGAGGTGGAACGGGTGTCCACCGCCGAGGAGGGGCTGCAGCGGATCACTGCCGACCGTTTCGACATCTGTCTGGCCGATCTCTACCTGCCCGGGCGCGACGGCCTCGCGTTCCTGCGCACGCTGCGGGCACGCGACGTACAGGTGCCGGTGGTGCTCTATTCGGGCTATGCCGAGGAGGAGGTGGAGGATCTGGCGATCGATCTCGGCG
>JALSRW010000309.1 GCA_026984595.1 Alphaproteobacteria bacterium | reverse complement strand
CCAATAGCTGGCTGTTGCATCCCGACGGGCGGTACGAGCGGGTCGTCGCCGGCAAGGAACGGTTCTCGGCCCACGAATATTTCATGACCAACCCGAGCCTGTCGGGACGGGGCAGCGCGCTGCGGCGTTCGCGCGCGCGCCAGCTCCGTCTCGAGGCGGTCGGCGGCGAGGTCGCCGCCGAGTGAGCGGGCCGCCCGGAGCGGCGCCGCCGCCCGAAGCCGCCGCCCGCTTCGGGGTGGTGGATATCGGCTCCAATTCGGTGCGCCTCGTGATCTACGATGCCCTGTGCCGGACGCCGCTCGTGCATCTCAACGAAAAGGCCATCTGTCGGCTCGGGGAGGGCGTCGAGGAACGCGGCCGCCTCGATCCCGCGGGCGTCGGCCGCGCGCTCGCGGCATTGCGCCGCTTTCGCATGCTGCTCGAAGGGCTGGGGGTCGAGGAGGCGGATGCCTTCGCCACCGCGGCCGTGCGCCAAGCCGCCGATCGCCGCCATTTCGTCTCGCTGGCCGAGCATGCGCTGGGCCGGCCGGTGGCCGTGCTGTCGGGGGAGCAGGAAGCCACCGCCTCGGCCCTCGGAGTGGCCGGCGGCCTGCACGGGGCCCGGGGAATCGTCGGCGATCTCGGCGGTGGCAGCATCGAGCTCGCCCGGATCGAGGGCCTGGAAGTCGAACCTCTGGCCAGCCTGCCGATCGGCACGCTCACCATCCGCGACGCCCTGCGGCGCGGGCGCCCCGCGGCCGAGCGCGAAGCCGAGCGGGCATTCGCCCTGCTGCCGGCGGAGCTGGAACGGCATCGCGGCGGCCGGCTCTTTCTGGTGGGCGGCGGCTGGCGGGCCCTCGCCCGGGTGCATCTCGGCCTCGGCGATTCGCCGCTGCACCTGGTGCACGGGTATGCGCTCGGGGCCGAAACCCTGCTGGCCCTGGTGACCGAGATCCAGGGGCTGCGGGCGGAACGGCTGGCCCGTCTGCCGGGGCTCGCGAGGCGCCGGGTCGAGACCCTGCCGGCGGCGGCCTTCCTGCTGGAGGCGATGATCCGCCGCCTGGCCCCGCGCGAGGTGGTGTTCTCGGCCACCGGCCTGCGCGAGGGACGCCTCTTCGCCCGTCTCGATGCCGAGGAGATGGCCCGCGATCCCCTGCTCGAGGGGGCGCGACGGCTGGCCGCCACCGATGCCCGCGATGCCGGCTTCGCGGTGCCGCTGACGGCCTGGCTGGCGCCGCTTCTGGCCGACGCCCCGGACCCTCTGCGGCGTCTGCAGGAAGCCGCCATCCTGCTGTCGGACACCGGCTGGCGCGAGCATCCGGACAGCCGGGCGGCCGCCACCTTCCTGCGGCTCGTCCAGTTTCCCTTCCTCGGCATCGATCATCCCGGCCGGCTGTTCCTCGCCCATGCCGTGTTCCTGCGCTACGGCGGACCCAAGGACCGCAGCCTGCGCCGGTATCTGGAACGGCTCGATCCGGCCGCGCGGCGCGCCGCGACGGCGTTGGGCAGCGCCATGCATCTGGCCTATCGCCTGTCGGGCGGGGTCGGCGGCATTCTCGCGCGCAGCCGCCTGCGCCTGGGCGAGGGCGAACTCCTTCTGGAAGCGCCGGGCGAGCTGCTGCCGCCCGATCCCTCGGTGCTCGGCAGCCGTCTCAAGCGGCTGGCCAAGGCGGTGGGTGCCGCGCAGTACCGGCTGCGTGCCCTGTGAACGGCGGCGCCGGCCGCTTCAGGCGGTGAGCCCCCTCGCCAGAAAGCGGCTCATGCGACGGGAGAAGGCGCCGGGATCGGGGATCGGTTCGCCCTCGACGATGCGCGCCTGATCGAGCAACAGGCGGGAAAGCTCCTCGAGCTCCTCCTGCGCGTCCTTCCTTTCCGCGAGCTCGGCCATGCGGCGGATGAGATCGTGGCGGGGATTGATCTCCAGCACCCGCTTCGAGAGGGTGCCGATCTGCCCGTGCTGCACGAGCAGACGTTCGAGCCGCAGATCCAGGCCCTCGCCCTCGGCCACCAGACAGACCGCGCTTTCCCGCAGCCGCCTGGAGGCCCGTACGTCGCGCACCGCATCGCCGAGGGCCGACTTGATGCGGGCGATCAGCCGATCGAGTTCGGCGGCGGCCAGCGGCGGCGCCTCCTCGCCCTTTTCCTCGGCGGTGATGTTCGAGAGATCGACATCGCCGCGGGTCAGGGAGACGAGCGGTACCCCCTTGAAGGCGCGCACTTCCGCCAGCCAGAACTCGTCCACCGGATCGTCGAGGAGCAGCACCTCGACGCCGCGCGCCCGCGCCTCCTCGAGCTGGGGATGGTCCTCGAGGGCCTCGGCATTGTCGCCGCTGATGTAGTAGATGGCCTCCTGTCCCTGGCGGCGGCGCTCGAGATAGGCGTCGAGGCCGGTCCAGCCGACGTCGGCGGTGGTCCGGAAGCGGGCCATCTCCAGGATCCGCTCGCGGTTCGCCGCATCCTCGATCAGCCCCTCCTTGACCACCGGGCCGAAATCCTTCCACCAGTCGAGCCAGGAGCGGCGCTTCGCCTCCCCCGCGCCGGCGTCGCCCTGCTCCGGTTCCGCGGTCGGCGCCTCCGCCTTCGCCTCGGCGGCCAGGGCATCGAGCAGGCGGCGCACCAGCGCCTTGCGCATGCGGGCGACGACGGCGTTGTTCTGCAGGG
>JALSRW010000308.1 GCA_026984595.1 Alphaproteobacteria bacterium | reverse complement strand
GCGACGGTGGTCAACGCCTTCGTGTTCGTTATCCTGTTCGTGCTGTATTTGCTCATTCGCGCCGGACTGCTGCGCATCGGCCTGCCCGACCGGTGAGACGAGATGTCGATCGCCGCCATCGATCAGGGAACCACCGGGACCAAGGCCTATCTCTTCGAAGAGGACGGGCGTGTACGAGTTCTCGCTCGGTTCGAACACGCCCAGCACCATCCAGGCCCGGGCCGCGCCGAGCACGATCCCGAGGAGCTGCTGCGCCATGTGCGGGCCGCTGGGGAGGTGGCGGCAAAGGCCGGGGCACGGGTCGTGGGCCTCGCCAACCAGGGCGAGACGGTGATCGCGTTCGACCGCCGCACTGGTCGTCCCATCGCTCCGGCCATCGTATGGCAGGACGACCGCACGCGGCCGTTCGTCGAGGCCCTGCGGGCGCAGGGCGCGGAGGATCTCACCTACCGCCGGGCGGGCCTGCCGCTCGACCCCTATTTCTCGGCTTCCAAGATCCGCTGGGTCCTCGACCATGTCGAGGAGGCGCGAACCCTCCTTCATCAGGATCGTCTCGCGGTGGGCACGAGCGATGCGTTCTTCCTGTGGCATCTCGTCGGTGCCTACGTGACCGACAGCTCGACGGCCTCGCGCACCTCGCTCCTCGATCTTGATACCGGCGACTGGGACGAAGAACTGCTTCGCCTCTTCGGCATCCCCCGCGAGATCCTGCCCGAGATCCGCCCCACCGCTGCGGCGTACGGCCCGCTGCGCGATCAACCGGACACGCTGCTCGCGGCAAACGTCGTCGATCAACAGGCGGCGCTGTTCGGCCACGATTGCCGCAAACCCGGTCGCATGAAGATCACCTTCGGGACGGGCGCCTTCGTGCTGGCGCACACCGGCGTCACCCCGAAGCCCGTGCGCGAACTCGGCATCCTTGCAACGGTCGCCTGGCGGCTCGGGGACGGTCCGCTCGAATATGCCATCGACGGCGGCGTGTACAATGCGACCTCGGCGGTCGACTGGGTGAAGGGGCTCGGGCTGTTCGATGCCTACGAGGAGCTCGTGGTCACCGAGCCACCAGCGCTCGAGCGCGGCGTTGCCTTCGTTCCCGCACTCTCCGGCCTCGCCTGCCCTTACTGGGATCGCACGGCTGCGGGGCTTTGGATCGGCCTCGGACTGGATACCGACCGCCGGACCATGCTGAGCGCGGTGCTCGAAGGAATCGCGCTCCGAACCGCTGAGGTCGTCGCGCGGTTTCGCAACATCGCGGGTGAGCCGGAGATCCTCGACGTGGACGGCGGGCTTGCGAAGAACGCGAGCTTCTGTCGCTTTTTCGCCGAGGTGACAGGGGCGCGCGTGCGTGTACCTGAATTTGCCGAGATGACCGCCTATGGCGCCGCCTGTCTCGCTGCCCGCGGCGGGGGTCTGCCCGAGCCGCCGCGAAGCTGGCGGGATAAGGTCTACCGCCCGCAGCGTGACCGCCGGGGACTTCTCGCGCGGTTCGCGAGGGCCATCGCCCGTGCCCGCGGCTGGCGGGAGGACGACTCGCTCTGATTTTGGCGCTCCGCGGGAACCTCTACTTACCCCTCATTTGCGCGGCCTTGGGGCTCGGGAACGGTCTCGGATGGGCAGATCCATTGGACTCTTCGATTTACCCCTTGCATTGCCTCGGGACACGGGGTCGGGGCCGGGATTCGAAGGGGTTGGGGGGCGTGTCCGGAGGCGGCGATGCCTTTGGGGCCGTTCGGGTTTTTCGATCGCGATCGGGCATGTGAGGAGCTTTCGCGGACCGGGGGTCAGCTGGTGAAGCTGGATGCGGTCGTGGACTTCGAGCTGTTCCGGGCGGAGATCGAGCGGGCCCTGACTTCTCCCGATGGCTCCGGGGGCGGCCGGCCGCCGTAGGACGCCGTCCTCATCTTCAAGGCCTTCGTACTGCAGGCGCTCTACGGCCTTTCGGACGAGGGGCTCGAGCTCCAGATCCGGGGTTGGCTGAGCTCCCAGAGGTTTCTCGGTCTTACCCCGGGCGATCCGGTGCCGGATGCGGACATGATCTGGCTGTCTCGTCGAGCATGTCTTCGCGGCGGTCAAATGGCGCTTCCGCCTCCGGGTCCGCTCGGCAGGAATGGCCGGGGCCAAGGCCCGGATCGCGCCCATCAATCTCACCCATAACCTGACCCGCCTCGTGTTCTGGAAGATGCGTCTCGTATAGGAGAAGTCTGCCCGGCTTCCACGGATTCCGCCCCGAAGGCCCCGCCAAACGGAGCCGAAGAGACGGAAGGCGGGCAGAAGTATAGATCTCCCTATTGCACCCGAAGCCGATGACCTCGCAGGCTGCTCGTTCCCACCCCCGAAAGTCGAAACCAGGCGGGTAGGGAGGCATGTCCTCGTGGCGATCTGGTCTCCGGATTGTGGCAATCGGCGCGTATCACGCCACCGACAACGTCGCGCGTCGAAACGCACGACATCCAGGAAGCGCCGGAAACGCCGCACATCATTGTTGAGAAGCTGCTCCACCTTCGAATCCGAACGATTCCACCACGCCTGCACCAACAGCGCCTTGATCAGAACCCGAAGCGGCTAGCTCGGCCGCCCCACCGGTGCGGCACAGACCTCCCGGCACACCGCCTCGCGTGCACCCCAACCCACCAACCCCTCAGACCCGCTCCACCACC
>JALSRW010000307.1 GCA_026984595.1 Alphaproteobacteria bacterium | reverse complement strand
GCGGACCTGGCGGCGATGGCGCTCCTCCACCCCGCGCAGATCGCACACCGCAGCATCCCAGAATTCCTCGGCCGCAAGCTGCGCCTGGGCGAGCAGATTGAAGGGAAAGCGCCGCCAGCCGGCTTCCCGGAAGCGCCGGTCCTCCGGGTCCGGCCGGAACGGCCCCTCTGCGTCCTCTCCGAGTACGGCCCGCCAGCCCCATGCACCGAGGCGGATGCCATCGAGCCAGGCCTTCTGTACCAGGGTTGCGACTTTTCCGGGGGCGTTCGCAAGATGCATCCACCAGTCGAGACGCGCGAGCGCCAGCGAGGTCGGGGATATGCCCAGGCTCGCGCGCGCTTGGATGGCATGCAGGAAGCGGTCGAAATGTTGGAGCGTGCCGGCGAGGGGCGGCGGTGGCGGGCCCGGTTGGACTTGCTGCGCTTGCTGCAGACTCGGCCGCTTCGCGACGGGTCGTGCCCGCCGTCGCAGCTTCACGTCCGGGGGGGCCTTCGCTTCTGCTGCCACGACGTCCTCCGCGTCATGCTGCATTGCAGCATATAGGCCGGCGGACCCGGCCCCGGAAGGAGACCCGTGGCCGCAGCTCAGCGCAGGTTGCGCTCCCTGGCGATCTGCTCGTAGGCGGCGTTGATGGCCGCGAGCTTCTCGTTGGCGAGCTTCACGAATTCCTCCGGCAGCCCGAGGGCGATCAGCCGGTCGGGATGATACTCGCGCACGAGTCTGCGATAGGTCTCCCGGATCTCGGCGTCGCTCGCCTGCCGCGTGAGGCCGAGGACGGCATAGGGATCGGGCCTTTCTGCAGCCGGCGCCCGCAGCGCGCGCCAGCGGGCCTTGACGGCCTCGAACTCGTCGCTGGTGAAGCCGAAACTTCGGGCCACCCGGGCGAGGAACTCCTCCTCCGCAGGGTGAAAGCGGCCGTCGGCGGCGGCGATCGCGAACAATCCGTCGAGCAGCTCCTCGAGCAGGGCGTGGTCGTAGCCGACGATTTCCGCGAGCTGTGTCGCGTATTCCTCGAAGCCGTGGGGGGAGTTCTTCGCCTCGTTGTAGAGCTCGGCGACCCGCTTGCGATCCTCGCCCTGGAGATCGAAAGCGCGTTTGAAGGCATCGATCTCCACCCGTGTGACGACCCCGTCTGACTTGGCGAGCTTGGCCGCAAGGGCCACCAGTGCGGTGACGAAGGCGAGACGCCGTGCTTCCGCGGCATCCGTCCACACGGCCCGCTCCTGCTCGAGCTCCGTGCGCGACGGATGCTCCTGCCAGCGGTCGTAGAGATGACCGGCGAGCGCACCCAGCAGCGCGCCCAGAGGACCGCCGAGCACGAAACCGGCGGAAGCGCCAGCGAGCTTGCCCCAGATGCTCATGGATGCCGCCTCATCTTGCTGCCACCGCGTCGCTTGCGGGCCAGGGAACGCCCAACCCTCGGCGCTGCCGCGACATGATGGCGAAGAGCCTCCGGTGGAAACGGATGCGTCGGCAGCTTTCCGGGCCACCGCGCGGCGCTGGAGCCTAGCATCGGCAAACCGCGCTGCCCAGAGGTGCGGTGGCGACCGAGCGCTCAGGGCGGATGCAGCCGGTGCCGGAAATTGGGATCGCGATGCCACATTCCGTGCTATGACATGGCACCGGCCTCAGCCGCAGGATCCGGGGTGTCGAGATCGCATCTTGCCCTTCTGCTCCCGGTTCTCCTCTGCGGGACGCCCGTCCTGGGCGCGCCCGTGACCCTGGACGGGGTCACCTTCAGCGACGAGCGCGGCGGCTTCGTGATCCGGGACGGGCGCGGGCGGGGTACGCCCGATGACCCTTTCGTGCTCAGGGAGGAGATCTTCGATCCCGAGCGGCCGGCGGTGCTGACGATACGCGGCATCGATCGGCGCTTCGGCAACCGTGTGGGTGGATCGCCACCCATGGCCTTCGTGCTCGTCAAGGTGGTGCGCAACCGCACCGGGCGGGTCTGGCACGGCTTCGAGATGGAACTGCGCGAGATCCTGAGCCGCCCCAGTCCCTACGAGGACGGGCTGTCCTTCGCCCAGGCCGAGGGGGAGAAGCGCATCTATCGCGCCGATCGCTTCAGCGAAGCCTGGCAGACGGACGAGCCGCGCGATGCGGTCACCTTCTACGGCGGCCGCGTCGCACCCGGGGAGACGGTCCGCCTGCGCGTGGTCATCACCGATTTCTCGCCGACGTGGCAGTTCTATCTGCTGCAGCGCCGCCAGGTGCCGCTCGCGCGGGCGCCGGTGCGGGGCTCCCGGGTTGCGGTCGTATCGACGCCGCCCTCGCAGCTCCGGTGGCAAGAGCCCGCACCGTGTTACCGCTCCGCTGCCACGTCTGCCGCGCCCGCCAACCGCTCACGTCTCGCGGCTGCGGCTCTTACCGCGCCGGCTTCAGCCGGCTCGTGTCGAGAGAGCGGAAGGCATAACTGCGGGGATAGACCCACTTCGCCTCCTCATTGACGGCATAATACGGCCGGTAGTGTCCGGTGGCGGCGGCAGGCCGGGGCGCGGGGGCGAGATTGTCGAGAAGATAGGTTTCGCGCCCCAGCTCTACCGCGAGCACGGCGTGGGCGATGCGGCGGCGCGTGTCGTCGACCACGAACAGCCGCATCCGCTCGGCGGGGACGCCGAGGAGCCGCAGGGAGACATATTTGAAAATCGCGTAATCCTCG
>JALSRW010000306.1 GCA_026984595.1 Alphaproteobacteria bacterium | reverse complement strand
TCGCGGAGGTGGAGGAGCTGGACGCCGCCGGCGGTGACGGCCTCGGCGAGGGCGGCCTCCAGCTCCTCGAGCGAGCGCGGCCTGGCCGCCTTTCCGCCCATCGCCCGGGCCAGCGCCGGAAAATCGGGGTTGCGCAGGCGGGTGGCCACCGGCTGCATGGCGCGACCCTGCATCTCGTCGCGGATCTGGCCGAGCGCGTCATTGTCCCAGAGCAAAACCACCAGGGACAGCTCGAGCTCGACCGCGGTGGCGAGCTCGGCCAGGGTGTACTGGAAGCCGTAATCGCCGATGAGCGCCACCACCGGCGCCTGCGACCGGGCGAGTGCCGCGCCGATCGCCGCCGGCAGCGCCCAGCCTAGGGTGCCGAAGCCCACGGGATGCAGCCAGCGCCGCGGTGCCGGAACCGGAAACACGGCGTTGGCGGTGTAGGCGATCTGGGTCATGTCGGAGGTGAACAGCGTCTCCGGCGGTGTCGCCCGGCGCAGGACATCGAGCACCCGACGATGCAGGGCCGCGAGCTCCCCTCCTTCGCGGTGCACCGCCTCGCGCAGCAGCCGGATGTCCTCGCCCCGGGAGGTTTCCGGCAGCAGCGGCAACAGCTCCGAAGCGAAGACCCGGGCATCGGCACAGATCGCGAGATCGGCCGGATAACGGGGATCGGCCAGACGCGCGGGATCGAGATCGACCCGGATCAGCCGGCCTGCAACCGCCAGCCGATCGCACCAGAGATCGGTCTCGGCCAGCTCGCTGCCCAGCACCAGCAGGAGATCGCGATCGCGCAGCCAGGCCTGCACCGCGGGGCTGGCGAGGCTCGCCCCCAGATGCAGCGGGTGGTCGCTTGGTATCAGCCCCTTGGCGGCAACCGTGGTGACCACCGGGGCAGCCAGGCGCGCGACCAGCTCGAGGGCGAGATCGCCGAGCCCGATCGCGCCGCCGCCGAGAACGATCGCCGGCCGTGACGCTCGGGCCAGAAGGGCTGCGGCTTCCCGTACCCGTGCACCCGCCGCTCGCGGCGGATCGGGCAGAGCCACCGGCTGCCACTCGCCGGCGGCCGGCGCGGCCATCACATCGAGGGGGATCTCGAGATAGGCCGGCCGCGGACGCCGGCAGCGAAAGCCGGCCATGGCCCGGGCCACCAGCTCGGGCACCGCTTCGGGAGTGAGCGCGGTCTCGGCGAGCCCGGTGAGCGGTGCCGCAACTTCCCGCTGGCGGGCGATCTCGTGCAGCCGCCCGCGCCCGAGCCCCAGATCGGCGCGATCGAGGGTGGTGGCGATCACCAGCATGGGTACCGAATCGGAGAAGGCCTGGCCGAGGGCGGTGGCGATGTTGGTGAGCCCCGGGCCGGTGATGACGAAGCAGGCCGCGGGCCGCCCCGAGGTGCGGGCGAAGCCGTCGGCCATGAATCCCGCGCCCTGTTCGTGACGGGGCAGCACATGCCGCAGCCGCCCGCCTTGGAGGCCGCGATAGAGCTCCACATTGTGCACCCCCGGCACCCCGAACACGGTCTCGATGCCATAGGCCGCCAGGAGCTCGACCAGGGCCTCGCCGGTGGTGCGCGTCTCGCTCATCGGTGGTGGTTCCTCAGCGGCGGTCGGACTTGCCGAAGCGGTATTCGATGCGGGCCTGGATCATCTCGAAGACGAAGGACAGGAACCAGTAGATGAGGGCCGCGGTGATCAGCATCTCGAAATACTTGAACTCGGCCCGCCCCTGGGTGCGGGCGAGGAACATCAGCTCCCAAACGCCGAGGATCGACACCAACGAGCTGTCCTTGAGCATGGCGATGAACTGGTTGCCGGTGGGCGGGACGATGAGGCGCAGGGCCTGGGGCAGGATCACCTTGCGCATGATCTGCCCGTCGGTGAGGCCGAGCGCCCGCCCGGCCTCGGTCTGTCCCTGTGGGATGCTCTGGATGCCGGCCCGGAAGATCTCCGCCATGTAGGCCCCGTAACAGAGGGACAGGGCGATCACCCCCGACGGCACCGGCTCGAGGACGATGCCGAGCTGCGGCAGGCCGAGATAGATGAGGTAGACCTGGAGCAGCAGCGGCGTGCCGCGGAAGAAGGAGATGTAGAAGGTCGAGAGACCATAGGCCACGGCGCTGTCGGAGAGCCGTGCCAACGCGCCGATCAACGCCAGCACGGAAGCGCAGGCGATGGAGATCAGAGAGATGTAGACGGTGGTGAAGGCGCCGGTGAAGACGAGGATCGGCAGCCGATCGGCGATGAAGCCGAAGCTCAGATCGAAGGAATAGAAAAAGGCCAGGAAGACGAACATCAGCTCGGCCCAGACGATGCCGATCTGGACCTTGCGGGGGAACAGGCGCAGGAGCGCCCCGTTGACCACCAGAAAGGCGGCGATCGGTGCCGCCAGCAGGATGCGGGCGAGCCAGCTTCCCGCCCGGCCCTCACCGAAGCCCAGCAGCTCCAGCACCGCCCGGGCGATAGCGTCGTCGCCCGGCAGCAGCCAGGCGAAGAGTGCGGTCAGCAGGACGAACGCCAGAACGCGTCGCGGGCCCCGGCCGGATCGCAGGAACTCCATGGTACCGGCGGGCGGGGCCGTACCCGCCGGTACCGTGGGCATGCGCAAGGTTTACTGTGCCTTCGTCAGATCGACGCCATACCATTTGACGGAGAGCTCGGAGAGCGTGCCGTCGGCATGCATCTC
>JALSRW010000305.1 GCA_026984595.1 Alphaproteobacteria bacterium | reverse complement strand
ACCACCACATGATAGGCGGTTGGTGTGCGGTGCCCGAGGGGGCCGTGCACCGGGGTCTGCTCGCACGAGGGACACGAAGAAAGGGGGAAAGAGATGGATTTCGAGCATTACACCGAGCGCGCGCGAGGGTTTCTGCAGTCGGCGCAGCAACTCGCCCTGCGCGAGGGGCATCAGCGCTTCCTGCCCGAGCATATTCTGAAGGTTCTGCTGGACGATCCGGAAGGTCTCTGCGCGAGGCTGATCCGCGAAGCCGGCGGCGACCCGAAGCTGGCGCTGGCCAATGTCGAGCTGCTCCTGAAGAAACAGCCCAAGGTGGAAGGAGCCGGTGCCGGCCAGCTCTATCTGGCGCCGGAGACCGCGCGACTGTTCGAACAGGCCTCGGAGATCTCCAAGAAGGCGGGGGATTCGTACGTCACCGTCGAGCGGCTGCTGCTGGCGATCGCCATGTCGGCCACCGATGCCGCGAAGGCCCTCGGGGATGCGGGTGTGACGCCGCAGGCCCTCAACGCGGCCATCGACAAGATCCGCAAGGGGCGGACGGCACAGAGCGCGACCGCCGAGGAAGGCTACGGGGCGCTCGAGAAATACACCCGCGATCTCACCGCCCAGGCCCGGGAAGGCAAGCTCGACCCGGTGATCGGGCGGGACGAGGAGATCCGCCGGGTCATCCAGGTGCTGTCGCGGCGTACCAAGAACAATCCGGTGTTGATCGGGGATCCCGGCGTCGGCAAGACGGCCATCGTCGAGGGTCTGGCGCAGCGCATCGTCAACGGCGACGTGCCCGAAGGGCTCAGGGACCGGCGCATCCTGGCGCTCGATCTCGGTGCCATGCTGGCCGGTGCCAAGTACCGCGGCGAGTTCGAGGAGCGCCTCAAGGCCCTCCTCCAGGAAGTGACCGCCTCCGAAGGCGAGATCATTCTCTTCATCGACGAGCTCCACACCCTGGTCGGAGCCGGCAAGGCGGAAGGCGCGATCGACGCCTCCAACATGCTCAAGCCGGCGCTGGCCCGCGGTGAGCTGCACTGCATCGGCGCCACCACCCTCGACGAGTACCGGAAGTACATCGAGAAGGATCAGGCGCTGGCGCGGCGGTTCCAGCCGGTCTTCGTTCCCGAGCCCTCGGTGGAGGACACCATCTCCATTCTGCGCGGGCTCAAGGAGAAGTACGAGCTGCATCACGGTGTGCGCATCACCGACAGCGCCATCGTCGCCGCCGCCACCCTGTCGCATCGCTACATCTCGGACCGCTTCCTGCCGGACAAGGCGATCGATCTGATCGACGAGGCGGCGGCCAGGAAGCGCATGCAGATCGACAGCAAGCCCGAAGAGCTCGACGAGCTCGATCGCAAGATCATCCAGCTCAAGATCGAGCGCGAGGCACTCAAGAAGGAGACCGATCCGGCTTCCCGGCAGCGTCTCGAGAAGCTGGAGAAGGAGCTCTCGGAGCTCGAGCAGCAGGCGGCCGAACTGAATGCACGCTGGCAGGCCGAAAAGAGCAAGCTCGAGGAGGTGCGGCGGCTCAAGGAGCAGCTCGACCGTGCCCGCATCGAACTCGAGCAGGCGCAGCGTTCGGGGGATCTGGCCAAGGCCGGCGAGCTCGCCTACGGCACCATTCCCGAACTCGAGCGCAGGCTCCGCGAGGCCGAGGCCGAGCAGGCCACCCGCATGGTTCAGGAGGAGGTCACCTCCCAGGACATCGCCCAGGTGGTGTCCCGGTGGACCGGCATCCCGGTCGACAAGCTGATGGAGGGCGAGCGCGAGAAGCTCCTCCAGATGGAGGAAAAGTTGCGGGAGCGGGTGGTCGGCCAGGAGGATGCGCTGCAGGCGGTATCCAACGCCGTGCGGCGGGCCCGGGCCGGGCTCCAGGATCCCAACCGGCCGATGGGCTCCTTCCTGTTCCTCGGGCCCACCGGCGTCGGCAAGACCGAGCTCTGCAAGGCGCTGGCCGAGTTCCTGTTCGACGACGAACGGGCGCTGTTGCGGATCGACATGTCGGAGTTCATGGAAAAGCACTCCGTGGCGCGGCTGATCGGTGCACCTCCCGGCTATGTCGGCTACGAGGAGGGCGGCGTGCTGACCGAGGCGGTACGTCGGCGGCCCTACCAGGTGATCCTCTTCGACGAGGTCGAGAAGGCCCATCCCGACGTCTTCAATGTGCTGCTGCAGGTGCTCGACGACGGGCGGCTGACCGACAGCCAGGGGCATGTGGTCGACTTCCGCAACACCCTGATCGTGCTCACCTCGAACCTCGGTTCGGAGTATCTGGCGGCCCTGCCCGAAGGGGCCCCGGCGAGCCAGGCGCGCGAGCAGGTGATGCAGGTGGTGCGGGCGACGTTCCGCCCCGAATTCCTGAACCGGCTCGACGAGATCATTCTCTTCAACCGGCTCGGACGGGCGCAGATGCGCGACATCGTCGAGATCCAGCTCCGGCGGTTGCGCCATCTGCTGGAGGATCGGCGCATCACCCTCGAGATCACCGAGGCGGCCAAGGACTGGCTGGCCAAGGCCGGGTACGATCCGGTCTACGGTGCGCGTCCCCTCAAGCGGATGATCCAGCGGCATCTGCAGGATCCGCTGGCGAGCATGATCCTCGAGGGCAGGATCAAGGAAGGCGATACCGTCAAGGTCGATGCCAACGAGCACGGCCTGGTGATCGACGGACAGGAGATCCGAC
>JALSRW010000304.1 GCA_026984595.1 Alphaproteobacteria bacterium | reverse complement strand
GGGCACGGCGATATCGTAGCCGGTCACCCCGGCCTTGAGGCGGGCCAGCAGGGTCTCGTTGGAATCGTAGGTGTCGAGGGTGACCTCGACATCGTATTCCTTGGAGAACTTGTCGATCAGCTCCTGCGGCAGATAGTCGAACCAGTTGTAGATGTTGAGCTTGCCGGCGGCCTCGGCGCGGCCGCCCGCGATCGCGAGCAGCCCGACCAGCCCCAGAGCGGCGACGCCTCTGCGGAACCCTGCGTGCATTCCTGCCTCCCTCCGTGTCACAGCTTGCCACCACCCCCGTCGCGGCCACGGCGGCCGATCACCCAGGAGGCGGTCACGAACAGTATCGAGACGCCGAGCATCATTGTCGAGACGGCGTTGATCTCCGGGGTGAAGCCGGTGCGCACCATGCCGTAGATCGCAAGCGGCAGGGTGGTGGCGCCGGGCCCGGCGACGAAGCTGGTGATGATGAAATCGTCCAGCGAGATGATGAAGGCCAGCATGAAGCCGGCGAGGATGCCGGGAAACAGGAGCGGCAGCAGGACATGGCGGAAGGCCTGCCAGCCGGTGGCGTAGAGATCGCGCGCCGCCTCCTCGAACCAGGGCTCGATACCCTCGAGGCGGGCCGAGATCGGCAGATAGGCGAAGGGGATGCAGAACACGATATGGGCCAGCATCACGGTGCCGAGGCCGAGCCGCAGGCCGATCGCCAGGAAGAACACGAGCGTCGCCACGGCGGTGATGATCTCCGGCACCATCAGCGGCAGGTTGATCAGGGCGAAGGCCAGGTTGCGCTCGCGCAACGCCCGCCCGCGCACGAGCGCGATCGCCGCCCCGGTGGCCATCACCGTCGCCGTACTGGCGGCGGCCAGGGCCACGGTGAGGGAGTTCAGGGCCGCCGCCTGGATGACGGGATTGCCCACCGCCTTCAGGTACCAGGCGATGCTGAAGCCGCCCCATGTGGTGATCGAGCGGATGGCGTTGAAGGAATAGATCGCCACCACGAGCATCGGCGCATAGAGGATCACCATGCAGAGCAGGGTGACGAAACCGAAGCCCGGATAGTGGTAAAGCCGCAGCGGCCGCGGTTTCATCGCCCGCCTCCAGGGGCCTTCCGCTGCTGGCGCACGAAGGCCATCAGCGCCAGCAGGACGATGGAAAGGAGAATGATCGCCGCCGCCGAGCCGAAGGGCCAGTTCCTGGAGCTCTGGAACTGCAGGGCGATGAGATTGCCGACCATCAGGTTCTTGCCGCCGCCCAGCAGATCGGGGGCGATGAAGGCGCCGATGCCGGGGATGAACACCAGAAGACAGCCGGCGACGATGCCCGGCCGCACCACCGGCAGGACGACCTTCCGCAGGATCGTCCAGCGATCGGCGTAGAGATCGTAGGCGGCGTCCACGAGGCGGAAATCGAAGCGCTCGATGGCCGCATAGATGGGCAGCACCATGAAGGGCAGGTAGCTGTAGAAGAGGCCGAGACCGATGGCGAAGTTCGTGTAGGCGATGCGCAGCGGCCGATCGACCAGGCCCAGCGCCAGCAATGCCGCGTTGATCGGCCCCTCGTCGCGGATCAGGAAGAGCATCGAGACGGTGCGGATCAACAGATTGACCCAATAGGGCACGGTCACCAGCAGGAGCCAGGCCTGGCGCTGCGCAGGCGACCGGGTGGCGATGAAATAGGCGGTCGGCAAGCCGACGATCAGGCTGCTCACGGTGGCCACCGCCGCCTGCAGGAAGGAGCGGGCGTAGATCTGCAGATACGCCGGGTTGAAGGTCAGGCTCTCGTCGAACAGGTCGCGCTCGAACAGGAACTGCAGATAGGCGTCGGTGGAGAACTCCCAGACCACCCCGCCATAGGTGCCCGGAGTGAGGAAGGAGTAGACCAGCACGAAACCCAGCGGCACCACAAGGAACAGGAGGATGGTCAGCAGCGCCGGCAGCAGCAGCAGGCGCCGCAGGCGCGGCGGGGCCAGCGCCGAACCGTTCCCGAACGCGCTACCGGCCATCATCCCTCCTCGGGAAGGAGGCGGGCCGCCGCCGGATCGAAAGCGATCCCCACCCGTTCCCCGCCGGCGAAGGCTGCCGCCTCGCCGCCCGCGTTCTGCTGCCGCACATCGACCAGCGGCCCGCCATCGAGACGCACCCGGTAGTCGGTATCGGAGCCGATGTAGACGAGCCGCTCGACGGTCCCCGAAAACACTGCCCGCGCATCCCCGGGCGGCACCAGACGCAGCCGTTCGGGGCGGATCGCGAGGATGGCCCGCCCGCCGGCAGCGATCCCCTCCCCTGCCGCCACCGGGATGCCGGCGCCGAAATCGGTGCGGCAGAGGGCGCCGCCCCCCTCGATCCGCTCGATGGTGACGGCGAAGAAATTGCCCTGGCCGATGAACTCGGCGACGAAGCGGTTCTTCGGCCGGTCGTAGATCTCCTGCGGGCTGCCCACCTGCTGCACCCGCCCCTCGGACATCACCGCGATCTCGTCGCTCATGGTCAGTGCCTCCTCCTGATCATGGGTGACGAACAGGAAGGTGATGCCGGTCTCCTCCTGGAGCTGCTTGAGCTCCATCCGCATCTCCTGGCGCAGCTTGAGATCGAGGGCGGAAAGCGGCTCGTCGAGCAGCAGCAGCTTTGGATGCGGCGCCAGCGCCCGGGCCAGCGCCACCCGCTGCTGCTGGCCGCCGGAGAGCTGCGC
>JALSRW010000303.1 GCA_026984595.1 Alphaproteobacteria bacterium | reverse complement strand
TTGTTCGAGACGGCGATCGGAGCTCTTCGACGCCACTCGTCCACGGTTCTCGGAAGCCGCGGCGGTGGTCGCAGGTGGCCCGACAGCCTCGGTGACCGGCCGGCGCGCCGGCAGATCCGCATCGGGAGACCGAAGCTGCCTGCGACCGAACACCGTCTATCTCCAGAATGCCAGGAGGCGCCGGATCAGGGGACGCGGTTCGCGGGCCGGTCCGCGGGAGACGATCCGCGCGAGCGTCCCGATCGCCTGACCGACCGGCCCCCGCTCGGCGAAGCTGAGCTGGCCGGCGTTGAGGGCCGCCGCCACCGTCTTGGCGTCGAACGGAATCCGCAGATCGATTTTGCGACCGATCCCGTTTTCGAATTCCTTGGGATCGAGCTCGCCGGTGCGATACGCGCCGATGCGGTTGAGTACCACCGTGGGATGGCAGGCGCCGCTGCATTTGGCCAGGGTCTGCAGGACGCGCAGCGAATCGCGCATGGCGGCCAGGGAAGGATCGGCCACCAGGACCAGCTCGTCGAGCTGCTCGAGGCAGGGCAGGAACAGTGGTGAGCCCGGCCGCGGCATGTCCAGGACGACGAAATGGAAGCGCGAGCGCAGCTCGGCCAGCAGGGGCGACAGCGCCTCCGGATGCGGGTGGCAGTCTTCGTCGAGCGGTTCCTCGGCAGCGAGTACATGGAGCAGTTCGGAAACCTTGGCGGCGGCGCGATCCACGAACAGGGAATCGATTCGCTCCGGGCTCTCCAGGGCCTCGCGAAGACCGTGGGAAGGATCGAGGTCGAAGGTCAGGGCCACCGTTCCCGACTGCAGCTCGAGATCGGTCAGACAGACCCGGCGCCGACGGCTGGTGGCGATGGCATGCGCGGTTCCGCAGGCGATCATGGTGGCGCCGACCCCGCCGCGTGCTCCCAGCACCCCCACCAGCCGCCCGAGACGGTTCATCCGGCGGCCGGCACCGGTTCCCTGCAGCGCCCGCAGCAGCGATTCGTGAACCAGTCCCGGCGACAGCGGCTTGACCAGATAGTCACCGACGCCGCGCGCCACCAGTTCCCGGAAGAGGCCGACATCGTTCTGTTCGCCGAAAGCGACCACCGTCACCCCGGGTTCGCAGACGTCGGCGAGCTCGTCGATTTCGGTGAGCGGCAGTTCGGAGCCGGAAAGATCGACCATCAACACTTTGGGCGAACGGTGCGCGCCCAGATACTCGATGGCGGTGCGGATGGTGCCGGCGGTGATCATGGTCCTGCCGAACGGCAACTCGCCGGCCACCTGTTCGATCGCCCGCCGACTCTCCTCGTCGCGGGCGAAGGCGCAGAACGAGGCGGCCGTCGGCTCGGCCGCCGCCACTGCCGCGGGCTCCAGCATCTCGTTCATTTGCCGGCTGCCTTCTTCTTCTGTTCCTCGCCGATCAGCTTCTTGACCTTGTCACTGTGATAGCGCTCGATGGCGGCCGCCTCGCGGGTGCCGTCGGCACCGGCCAGAGACCGACCGCCAACCAGATCGGCCGGATTCGCGATGGTCGCTGCGAGATTGAGCGCATTGGCGCAGCCCAGCTGGGACATCGCCAGATTGCCCGCGGCCAGATCGCTCGGTGCCGACCAGTCCGGGCAGTCGGGCAGGGTGATCATGGGTACCTGTACGGTGATTTCCACCCGCCGGTCACGCCGCCAGCCGGATTCACCGGCAGTACCCCCGACCGGCACCGCCTCTCCGAAAGAGGCGGTGGTCAACTCGATGGCCGAATAGCCCCGGCGGGCGAACATGGCGGCCACGTTGCGTGCCCGCCGGGCGGCGAGGTCGGCGTTGTAGACGCCCCCCAGCCGCTCGTCGGCATGCCCACGGATGCGCACGACAGCGCCATCCGGGGGCGGCAGCAGATCGAGGAAGCGGATCAGCCGCTGGCGCTCGTTCTCGTCGATCTCGGCCCGGTCGGTGGCGAAACGGACCACATGCGTGAACGGAACATATTCCGCCGACAGGCGCTTGGGCGGAAGATCCGCGGCCGGCGGCCGATACCGCCCGATCGCCTCGGGCGTACACGCCGCGAGCAGGAGTCCGATCAGCAGTACACCCGCCCGTGCGGGATGCTGCCCGCGCTTTCCTCGATCCCTGTTCCTCACAGCAATCTGCCCTTCACTCGATGACGAAACCGGCGCCGCCCACCAGTCTCGGCGCCTTCGCGATGGCGTTGCCCCCGCGGCCCGGTGCCGGGCGACGTCCGACCAACCGACCCTGCAGGATCCGCTCGAGTTCGCTCGGCTGACGCATGCCGTCGAGCGGGCTCGCGAGGCGCTGCTTCGCCGGCCGCACCAGATAGGGGGTGACGATGATCACCAGCTCGGATTCTTCCCGCTGGAAACGGGTGGACCGGAACAGCGGGCCCAGCACCGGCAGGTCTCCCAATCCCGGGAACTTCTCGAGGCTGCTCTTGGTCGAGCTGGAAATCAGACCGCCGATGGCGAAACTCTGCCCGCTGGCCAGCTCGACCGTGGTCTCGGCGCGTCTCGTCGACAGCGCCGGGATCTGTATGTTCTGCAGCACGATGGCCCCGTTCTCGGTGAGATCGCTCACCTCCGGCTTCACCCGCAGGCTGATCCGGTTGCCCGAAAGCACCGTCGGCGTGAACGCCAAGCTGACACCGAACTGCTTGAACTCGATTTCGATGTCGCCGTTGTCCACGCCTACCG
>JALSRW010000302.1 GCA_026984595.1 Alphaproteobacteria bacterium | reverse complement strand
CGCGTAGAAACCGACGGAGGCCGGGGTGTGGAGATAGTGGAGGTGGAGATGGCCGATCCGCGGCGGCAGTTCGGCGGCCAGCACCAGGGCCTGGCCGAAACGGCGTCCGCGGTTGGCGGTGGGATCGCGACGCAGATCGCGCAGCCAGTGCAGCAGTGCCCGGCGAAAGCCCGGCCGTCGCAGCCCCCGCAAGAGGCCCCGCAGCACCCGCAGCGGTTCCTCGTGGAGATATTCCGGCAGGTACAGCACCGGGGCCCGGATCCGGCGGTGGAGATCGTGGATGGCGGGATCGGTGGGGCGCCGCAGGGAAACGATGAGGGCCTCGAGACCGCGCTGCTCGAGGGCCAGGATCTCCTGGGCGATGAAGGTCTCGGAGAGACGCGGATAGCCCTTGACGACGATGGCGACGGGCACGGGCACCGGGAGTTCAGCCGAAGCGCAGGATGGCCGGTTCCGGCGGGCGGCTGTCCAGCCAGGGCGCCGCCAGCTCGGCGATGGTCTCGAGTCCGGTCAGAAAACGCGCGGTACGCTCGTGGCCCGGCCGGGGCCAAGCGTCGAGGCCGCGGATCTGTGCGGCCATGGCCAACGGATCGCGCACCCCGTCGTCGGGCAGCACGCGCAGGAGGCCGAGCTGCTCGGCCCGCTCCGCCCGCAGCGCCTGTTCGCGCCGCGGCACCGTGCGGGGAACGATCAGCGCCGGCCGGTTGAAGGAAAGGATCTCGCAGAAGGTGTTGTAGCCGCCCATGGCGATGATGCCTGCGGCGCGCTCGTAGAGGGGCTCGATACGGGCCTCGAAGGTGGTGGTGCGGAGCTTGGGAAGACGCGCCGCCCGCTCCTGGAAACTGCTCCGCTCTTCCAGGTTCATGAACGGGCCGAGTACCAGAAGCGCATGATAGGGGATGTCGGGATCCGCCTCGTAGGCGGAGATCACCCAGTCCACCAGATCGGCGCCGTCGCCGCCACCGCCCGTGGTGACCAGCAGGAAAGGGTCGGCGGGCAGCTCGAGTTCGCTCAGGGGGGCGGAGCCCTCCGGCATGGAGCGGCGCAGATATCCCGTGAAGTGGACCTTCTCCTTGACCCGCGACATGCCGGGGATCTCGGCAAGCGGGTCGAAGATCTCCGGCAGCCCGTAGACCCAGATTTCGTCGTAGAGGGATTCGAGGGCCGGGAACACATCCTTGCGCCGCCATTCCTCGATGAGGCTGGCCGGCTCGTCCATCACGTCGCGCAGCCCGAGAATGCAGCGTGTGCCGCGGCGACGCAGCATCTGCAGCGTGCTCACGACCTCGCCGCGCAGCCCCAGCGGCTCCTTGTCGACCAGGAAAAGATGCGGGGCGAACACCTCGGCGGTACGCTGGATGATGGCGCTGCGGATCTCCAGCGTCTTCTCGATGTCGATATGGAGCTGCAGCGGCGTGTACTCGCCGTTTCTGAGCTTGATGACTCCCGGAATACGGACGAAATCGACGCGCGGCCAGAAGTCGAAGCTGCCGATGATGGCCGATCCCGAGAGGATGATCACCGACAGGTCTCCGAAATGCCGGACCAGCGCATGGGCGATCGTCCGGCAGCGCCGCAGATGGCCGAGACCGAAGCTGTCATGGCTGTACATCAAGAGGCGTTTTTGCGCGTTCATGCCGTTCTCGTGCGTCGTTGCGCCTCTCGCCTGCGAGCGCCGATGCGGCTGCGGGACCTACCGCGTGAGCATTGCCTGCAAGAAGGCGATCAGAAAGTAGTCCGTTTCATGGTTGACAATAGGATTATATCCCTTATCCTTTCTCCGCATCCCCGAGTTTCACCGGACCGGTAGCCTGATCTCCCGCTCCGCACGGTCCTCGAACCAACGGATTTCGACCATGAGCCTTCTGCTTCCGACCGATGACAACGGACACCCGATCCCGGTGCTCGGATTCGATTATCGTGGCACTCAAAAGATATTGGTGACGAGTGTCTCGACCCGCAACCCGAATCCGATTCCCGACGATATCGAGCTCGTCACCCTGATCGCCACCGGCCCCTGCCGGTTCGAGACCGGCGATGCCACGGTGACGGCCGATCCTCAGACAAGTCCTTACCTCCATCCCGGCCAGTATGTCGATGTTCCGCTCAAGGCCGGCGAGCGCCATGTGGCGCTGATCGCCGAGGGAGCCGACTGCGAGGCCTACATCATCGGCCGCATCTGAGCATGACCCGACGTCTCGCCATCACCGGCCGCGGCCTGCGAATCACGGGCAACGCGAGGCCGGACAGTTACACCGCTCCGCCGCCTCCGCCGACGCAGAACCTGCTGGTCACCGAGACCGGCGCCATCCTCGTCGACGAGCTCGGCCGCGCCATCTCCTGGGGAACCGGATAATGCCCAGCAAGCAAATCCACCAGCTGGATCCCGCCGGGACGCTGTCTCCCGACGATCTCCTGGTCGTTTCCACGGCAGCCGCCCAGCTCACCCGCAAGGCGGCCCTTTCCGCAATTCCCTACCGCCGCGGCGATGCCGCCGCCAGCCTCAGGACGGTCGGCGAACGCCTCGAGGAATGGGTCTCGGTGCGCGACTTCGGGGCCGTCGGCGACGGTGTCGCCGATGACAGCGCGGCGTTCCAGGCGGCGGTCGACGCCCATCGCGCCGTCTGGATTCCTGCGGGCACCTATCGCCTCGCCGGCCCGATCCATGTGCCGCCGCAGCGCACGCTGCGCGGTGCCGGGCGGGACAGCGCGGTGATCGTCGCCGAAGGCACCCAGGCCTTCGTCTTTCACAGGAACGAGGTGCCCTATCGGGTCGATGCGGCGGCTGCCACGGACTGGTGCCGCTCGCACCTGAGCGATCTCACCATCCGCATGAGCCAGGGCGGCATCCGGGTGTTCGGCCACGAGTTCCGCGCCTCCGACCTCCTGTTCTCGGGCGGCAGCGCGCCTCTGGGCGGCGGGGATCCCGAGGGCTGGTGCATCGACATGGTCGATGCCAACGAATGTTCGATCTGCGGCATCAACGCCGGTTACGGCGGCGGCCAGCAGCTTCTTTCCGCCAACGGCATCCGCTGGCGTGCCGCCACCGCCGGTGTCAACTACGGCGACAGCCTGCTGCAGGAATGCAACATCAAGCTGGGTGCGGCCAACACCATCGGCGTGCTGCTGGACGGCGCCCAGGCCAGCACCACCAGCGTCATCAACAACATGATCCTGCAGCGGGTGCAGGTGAACGCCCCGCAGGCCGGCGGCGGTACGACGCCGCTGGCGGGAACCGTCGGTATCCGCCTGCGCAACTGCGCGCGGGTTCTGCTGATGCTCTGCGATGTCGAGGCCGCCGAAATCGGCTTCGAGGAATATTCGGAGAGCGCCGGTACCGCCGGCCAGAACTCGGCGATCACCTATGTGCTGTGCCAGACCCACAACATTCCCGATCCCGCCAACCGCTATCGCGACAGCAACGCCACCTTCCCGCTGTCCTGCGCCAAGCGCAGCTTCATCGGCTGCAATTTCATGGGACCGGTACCCACCGGCAACGCCCCCGGCGACGGCGGCGTGGTCGGCGATACCGGGCTCGTCGCCCGCGAGATCAACGGTGTCGACAAGTTCGAGGAGCTGGCCTGGCAGGTGCGGGCACGGGAAAAGGGGCAACCGATCCTGACCGCGCCCTACAAGGGAGCGGCGCAGGCCGACTACGACAGCCATCCCGCGGTCGACACCCCCTATCACGGCCTGCTGTTCGACATTTCCAGCCGCGAGCTGGCGACCATCACCCGCACCGTGGCCAACGGGGTGCCGTCGCCCGATGACGGGGTCACGCCGCTGCAGAACGTGCGGCTCAAGCTCGGCAACGGCGAAGGCGACGCCCGCGGGGAACTGGCCCGGGTGGAGATCGGCGATCCGCTCCTGCTGCTGCCGCGCAGCACCGCACCCTCGCAGCCCGTCGAGGGCCTGGCGGTGTTCGCCGCCGCCCCCGACGTATTGCCGACGACCGGCGAGCAGTGGCTCGGCAAGGGCTGGTATCTGCGGCTCGAGGACGATCCCGGAACCTTCACCTGGGTGCCGGTGGCGACTCGCCGCGGCAGCCAGCCCGAGCGCGAGCGCAATACCGACTTCACCGTCTCCCGGGCCGATTTCGGCAAACTGCACCGTGTCAACCATGCGGCCGAGCGGACCGTCACCATTCCCGCCGGACTGGTGACCGCGGGTGAGGGCCTGCGCTGGTTCGACGTGATCAAGCAGGGCACCGGCGATGTGGTCTTCGCCGCCGGCGCCGGGGTGACGCTGCTGCTGCCCAAGGGCAAGGATCGTATCCGCACCCAGTATCAGCGGGTCCGGGTCTATGTGACCGGTGCCGACACGGTCTACATTCCCGACCTCTTTCCCGATGCCGACGAGAACTATTTCCAGCGCCTGCACTGGACCGCCGGCGGCTTCGCGATTTCCGCCTCCTATCTCGGCAAGCTGGTGCGGGTCTCGAAGGCGACACTCACCTTTCTGGAGATTCCCACCGGTCTGGTGCCGCCGGGGGTCGACAGCGTGACGTTGCGGATCCAGAAGGCCGGTCCCGGCGATGTGGAGATCCGCCCGGGTACCGGCATGACCATGATCAGCCCGTCGGGGGCGGTGCCCTACGTGATCGCCCAGCAGGGCAAGATCGTCACCGTCCATGTCACCGGCAGCGCCGACCCGCAGCAGCCCGACCATGTCTACATCGAGGACTGAGCCGCTGCGGCAGCGGCATCGCCGGCCGGGTGCGAACAAAACATCGCCGCATTGATCAGGATCAAAGCGGCGCCCCGCCGGGCATGCTTTATGGATCCCGCATTGAGGCGGCACTGCAGCCGGCCGCACCGCCACCACACTATCCGGCTGCAGGCGGCTCGATGGCCCGGACATGTTCCGTACCCTGGTCGGGGTCGTGTGAGGGTCGGAACGTGAAGTTGGAGCGGAGAGGGAGCCTGCCATCCCTCTCCGCCATTTTTTCGCTGTAACCGCGACCATCGCTCGTCTATCTGTCCCCGCGCAGCGATCCCTGCGCAGAGGAAACCGCGATGGTCGAGCCGCGTCCCTTCAAGTTCGACACCCTCGCCCTGCATGCCGGGCAGAGTCCCGATCCGGTGACCGGCGCCCGGGCGGCGCCGATCTACCAGACCACCTCCTATGTCTTTCCGGATACCGAGACCGCCGCCTCGCTGTTCAATCTGGAGCTCCCGGGGCACATCTATTCGCGGATCTCCAACCCCACCGTGGCGGTCTTCGAGGAGCGCATGGCGGCCCTCGAGGGCGGGGTTGCGGCCGTGGCCACGGCCAGCGGCCAGGCCGCCCTCCATCTCGCCATCGCCACCCTGACGGGCGCCGGCGGCCATGTCGTCGCCGCCCGCAATCTCTACGGCGGCAGCATCAATCTCCTGCGGCTGACCCTGCCGCGCTTCGGTATCGAGACCAGTTTCGTCGATCCCCGTGACCCGGACGCCTTCGCCGCCGCCATCCGCCCCGAGACGCGGTTGCTGTTCGGCGAAATGATCGGCAATCCGCGGCTCGAGGTGCTGGATGTGCCGCGGATTGCCGAGGTGGCCCACGCCCATGGTCTGCCCCTTCTGGTCGACAGCACCTTCGCCACCCCCTGTCTGGCGCGGCCGCTCGAGCTCGGCGCCGATCTGGTGCTGCATTCGGCCACCAAATGGATCGGCGGGCACGGGGTGGCGATCGGCGGGGTGCTGGTCGATGGCGGCCGGTTCGACTGGCAGGCCTCGGGCAGGTTCCCCACTCTGAGCGAGCCCTACCCGGGGTATTTCGACATCGTCTACACCGAGACCTTCGGTCCCCAGGCGTTCGCCATGCGCGCACGTACCGAGGGGCTGCGCGATTTCGGTGCCTGCATGAGCCCCCAGCACGCTTTCTACCTGCTCCAGGGTCTTGAGACCCTGCCCCTGCGGATGGCGCGCCATGTCGAGAACACCGCCAGGGTGCTGGAGTTCCTCTCCGGCCACGAGGCCGTGCGTTACCTGCTGCATCCGACCCTGCCGGATCATCCCGACCACGAGCTCGCCCGCCGCCTGCTGCCGCGCGGTGCCGGATCCATCGTCACCTTCGGCGTCCGGGGCGGACGGGCCGCCGGCGCCCGGTTCATCGAGGCCTGCCGGCTGGCCTCCCACCTGGCCAATGTCGGCGACGCCAAGACCCTGGTCATCCATCCCGCCTCCACCACCCATCTCCAGCTCGGCCCCGAGCAGCTCGCCGCGGCCGGCGTCACCGAGGACATGATCCGCCTCTCGGTCGGTCTCGAGGATGCCGCGGACATCATCGCCGATCTCGATCGTGCGCTGCGCGCATCGCAGAGGGCGGGACGATGATGCGGCTGACCATGGCCGGCCGCGAGGTCGCCGTCTGCGACTGGGGACGGTCGTTCGATCCCGACCGTCCGAGCCTCCTGCTGCTGCACGGGGCGGGCATGGACCACACGGTCTGGGCGCTGCAGGGACGGGCTCTCGCCTTTCACGGCTGCAACGCGCTGGCCCCCGACCTTCCCGGCCATGGCGCCAATGCCGATCTCGATGCCTGTGCGCGCATCGAGGCCCATGCCGAGTGGCTGCATCGCCTGCTGGATATCCTGGATCTCGCCGAGGTCACCCTGGTCGGCCACTCCATGGGTGCCCTGGTTGCCCTGGAGGCGGCGGCCGGCGATCCGCGCGTGCGCGGCCTCGTCCTGCTGGGTGCCGCCCTGCGCATGCCGGTGCATCCCGACCTGCTGGAGGCGGCCCGCTCGGATCTGCCGCGGGCCGCGGCCCTGATCGTCGACTGGGGATTCGCCCCGCGCAGCGCCCTCGGTGCCCAGCCGGTACCGGGTGGCTGGACCCCGGGGGCCGCCGCGGCACTGCTGCTGCGCAGCCGCCCCGGTGTGCTGGCCCGCGATCTCGCCGCCTGCAACGAATATCTCCACGGGCCGGAGGCGGCACGCGCGGTCTCCGTGCCGGCCCTGGTCCTGGCCGGTGTGGAGGACCGGATGACGCCGGCGCGGGCCGGGGGCGAACTGGCGCGCAGCCTGCCGCGGGGCGGCTTCCGCAGCCTCCCGGGTGCCGGGCACATGCTGATGCTGGAGCGCCCGCGCGAAGTGCTGACGGAACTCCGCGGTTTTCTGGCGGAGCGGCCGGCGCGGCCGGCGGGCGCCGCGTGAAAGACGGTCAGCTCGCCGCCGGTCCTTCCTCGGCGGCCAGTCGCCCGGCCCTTTGCCGCAGCTCGAACTTCTGGATCTTGCCGGTGGAGGTCTTGGGCAGCGGGCCGAAGACGACGGTTTTCGGCACCTTGTAATGGGCCATGTTCGCCCGGCAGAAGGCGATGATCTCCTCGGCCGAGGCCTCTGCACCCTCTTTCAGGGTGACGAAGGCGCAGGGGGTTTCGCCCCAGACCGGGTCGGGCCTGGCCACCACCGCCGCCTCCATGACCGCCGGGTGGCGGTAGAGGACCTCCTCCACCTCCAGGGAGGAAATGTTCTCGCCGCCGGAGATGATGATGTCCTTGGAGCGGTCCTTGACCTCGGCGTAGCCGTCGGGGTGCATCACCGCGAGATCGCCGCTGTGGTACCAGCCGCCCCGGAAGGCCTCCTCGGTGGCACCGGGGTTCTTGACGTAGCCCTTCATCACCGTGTGGCCGCGCAGCATGATCTCGCCGATGGTGCGCCCGTCGGCCGGGACCGGGGTCATGCGCTCGGGATCGGCGACCATCAGCTCGCCGAGGGTCGGATAGACCACCCCTTGGCGGGCGATCCGCGCGGCGCGCTCGCCGATCGGCAGCCGGCGCCATTCGCTCTGTTCGATGCACACCGTGGAAGGTCCGTAGGTCTCGGTCAGGCCGTAGAGATGGGTCACATGGAAGCCCATCGCCTCCATCGCCTCGATCACCGCACTCGGCGGCGCGGCGCCGCCGGTGGCCACTTCCACCCGCTGCTCGAAACTCCGTTTCACGGCATCGGGCGCATGGATCAGCATGTTGAGGACGATCGGTGCGCCGCACATGTGGGTGATCCCCTCTTCCGCCACCAGCGCGAAGATCTGCGCCGGATCGACCTTCCGGAGACAGACATGGGTGGCGCCGATGGCCGTCACCCCCCAGGTGAAGGTCCAACCGTTGCAGTGGAACATGGGCAGGGTCCAGAGATAGACCGAATCGGGCCGCAGCCCCATCACCAGCGCGTTGCCGAGGGCGTTCAGATAGGCGCCCCGATGATGATAGACGACACCCTTGGGATTGCCGGTGGTGCCCGAAGTGTAGCACAGCGAAAGCGCCTGCCACTCGTCCTCGGGAAGATGCCAGGGAAACTGCGGGTCGCCGGTCTCGAGGAAGCTCTCGTATTCCATCTCCCCGAGCCGTTCGCCGGGCTCCGCCGGATCGACGATGTCGATCACCCGGAGCGGCCGCTGCACCCGCATCAGGGCCTGGCGGATGACCGGCGAAAAGGCGCTGTCGGTGAGCAGCACCTTGGCCTCGCCGTGCTCCAGAATGAAGGCGATCGCCGCCGCATCGAGGCGGATGTTGAGGGCGTTGAGGACCGCCCCCGCCATGGGGATGCCGTAATGGGCCTCGAGCATCGGCGGGATGTTGGGGCACATCACCGCCACCGTGTCCCCGCGCCCGACACCCGCGCGGGCGAGGGCACTGGCCAGCCTGCGGCAACGGGTGGCGAAGCTGCCGTAGGTGAAACGCTGCTTGCCGTAGACGACGCCTACCCGGTCGCGGAACACCGCGCCCGCCCAGCGCAGAAAATCGATCGGTGACAGAGCACGGTAGTTGGCGGGGTTCTTGTCGAGCGCGATCTCGAAGATTCCGCTGTCCGCCGGATCCATCGGGGGTGCCTCCTGTCGGCCTCGCTCACGATGAGCGCAGTCTTATCGCGCTGCGCCGGGGCTCGCCAGACCCGATGACATCTCCGCCGCGCGGCTTCGGGCATGCTCCCGCTCGGCCAGGATGCTTCGGGCATGCTCCCGCTCGGCCAGGATGCAGAGCAGCAGCACCGCCACCGTCGCCTGGTAGATGGCGTTGAAATAGTTCTGCAGCAGACTCTGGGCGATCAGATCGGCGATCAGGGCCAGCGCCAGGCTGCGGGCCAGCGGGTCCGGGGTAACGCGTGCCACCTGCAGCGCCCGGTGGGTGAGCCAACCCACCAGCACCACAATCAGGGCGAGGCCGAGCCAGCCGCCTTCCACGAAGAACCGCACGAACTCGTTGTGCGGCCATTCGAGCTGGCGCTGGCCGTCGAGCCAGGGGCGGCCGACGGCGAGGGTCTGGCGCACCGCCCCCAGGCCGAGACCGAAGGGATGATCGAGAGCGGTGGAGAGCCACCAGGCGAGGCTGTGCAGACGGCCGGAGCTGTAGTCGCCGCCCACCGCCGAGGTCAGTCGCAGCCAGAGGGCGTCACTCACCAGCCAGGTGAAGAGCGCGAACAGCAGGACGGCGGGCAGCAGCAGGCGCAGGAAGCGACGGCCGCGGGATCCCGCGGGTCGCGTGCGCAGATCGAACAGCAGCCACAGGAGGAATGTGAGGATCGTGGTCCGGGTCGCCGCCAGGAACAGGAAGGCGAGAGCCAACGCGGCCAGGGACAAGAGCAGCGCGCGTTCGAGCGGACGGGCGGTCTGCGTGATCCGGGTGCCGATCAGCAGCAGCGCCAGCAGGCTCAGGCTGCTGTGGGTGACGAGCGAGCCGCTCACATCCACCCGGCGCACGCCGGCGACGCCGCGTACCACCTCCCCGGGCTCGCGCAGATCGAGCAGCAAAAGGCTGGCCAGCAGGTAGAGGCCCAGCAGCAGCAATACCAGCCGCGGCACATCGGTCTCGCCCAGCGCGGCGGCGATGTCGGGCGCGGCCAGCACGGCGATCAGCAGCAGCAGAATCTTGTAGTCGAGGGGATCGAAGGGGCGGGCGAGGTTGGCCAGCGCCAGCAGCAGGAACAGGGTCAGAAGGAGCATCGGCACGTCGCGATCCCGCGCCGACAGCCGCGGCCGCGAAAGCATGCTGGAAGATGCCAGAAGTCCGATCACCGCCGAGAAGGCGACCACTCGCAGGCTCTCCAGCCCGTGCGCCTGTGCCATGCTGGAGGACAGGAAGGCGAAGGCGAAGGCGAGGACCAGAAGGGCCTGGGGCATGGGTGCCACCGACAGGGCTCGGCCGGGGAGGATGCCGCTCTCCTCTTCGTTCGATTGACAGGATTTTCAATTAACAGTTGAATATGCGCTGCGCAACCACCGATGCACGGATACGGCACGATGGCGGTGGCCAAGCCCAAGTCTTTCCCCTTGCTACCGGCCGCGCTCGAGCGCAGCCGGCTGGTGCAGAACCTCGCCGTGATCCTGGCCGTCAACTGGCTTTTCCAGGGCGTGCGCGGCATGCAGCGCAAGGAGCGGACCTTCCGCCTGCTGCTGGAGGCGCTGCTGGCGTTCGTCCTGCTGTGGCCGTTGCTGCGGATGGACTTGAGGGCGGAGACCGCTCTCGGCCTCGCCCTGCTCGCTGCGCATACGCTCGATTTCCTCGTCAACGGCCAGTTCTGGGTATGCATGCGCTATGCGGCCTTCTGGCGGCGCGAACCGGCCGTTCTCGACGCGTTCCTGGCGCGGACGGCGGCACGTCTGGTACGGTACGACTGGCTGGAGGAGGCCTTCTGCATCGGCTCGCAGGGGGCGGGCAGGGGAACCCCGCATGCCCGTTCCGACATCGATCTGCGGCTGGTGTTTCCGCCCGGGATCCGCAACTGGTTGCGCACCAATCTCCTGATGCTGGCGCTGCGCGGGCGCGCCTTTCTCGAGCGTGTTCCACTCGATCTCTACGCCCATGACGACCTCTCGCCTCTGATCCGGGTCCGTCCGGACGAGCCCGTCCTTCTGCTCCGCGATCGGCGGGGCAGGCTCGCGCGTGCTCTCGGTCAGCGGAAGCTCGTGCGGTGGTGAGCGGCCCCCCCCTCTGGACCGAGGCACGGCGGACCTGCCTCGCCTATTCGCCGGGGGGCCATTACGCGGAGCTGATGCGGGCACTCGAAGGAATCGTCTTTCTCGACTGCTTCCACGTGACCTACCGCAGCCCGCGGGCGCCCGATCCGCGCGCCCGCAGAACCTACCATCTCTGCCATCCGCGGCGCTCGCCGCTGCGCCTTCTCTTCAACGCCTTCCAGGCCCTGATCGTGGTTTTGCGGGAGCGGCCGCGACTGGTGATCTCCACCGGTGCCGATGTCGCCCTGCCGATCCTGATCTGGGCGAGGCTCTTCGGCGCACGGGTGATTTTCATCGAAACCGGCGGCACCCTCGAACCCTCGCTCACCGGTCGCCTCGCCTATCCCTTCGCCGATCTGTTCATCGTGCAGTGGCCGCAGAAACTGGCCCGCTTTCCGCGCGCCGTGCTGGCCCGGGGTCTGCTGCTGTGATCCTGGTCACCGTCGGTACCGCTCGCGGCGGTTTCGACGCGCTGGTGGAGGCCGCGGACCGCGCCGCCGCGAGGCTCGAACTGGAAGGTCTCGCACAGATCGGCAGCGGGGCGGTGCGCCCGCGTCGGCTCGCCTGGCGGCGTTTCCTGCCCCATGCCGAGCTGCAGGAAATACTCCGCCGGCGTCCGCTGCTGATCACCCATGGCGGGATGGGGCTTCTGGGCGAGGCGATGCGCGCCGGCTGCCGCATCATCGCCGTGCCTCGTCGCGGTCCGACCACCGCCGCCCATCCGAGCAACGATCAAAGGGCGTTCCTCGAAGCGCTGGCAGGGAGCTTTCCGATCACCCTCTGCCCCGAGCCGGCGCGCCTGAGCGAGGTATTGGAGCGGGTCCACGGAGAGCGTTCCGCGCCGATCCGCTACATGCTGGGCTCGGATGTTCCCCGTATCGTCGTCGATTTTCTGGCGAGCGGCCTTCCCGGTCGAGCGGGGTTTACAGATGCGCCCGTGGTGCCATGATGCCCACGCGTTCGTCAGAGGCGTGAAACCGAAGGGAGGCAAGGGAGATGCTCCGCAGACATCTGATCATGGCAGCGGCAATGCTCGCCATCGGCGGCGTGACCGCGGGAACGGCGGCTGCGCTCGAGGTGACCGTCGGCTACCAGCTCATCTACAATCCATGGAAGGTGGCGATCGCCCGCGGCACCTTCGAGGAAGAGACCGGAGCCACCATCCGCTGGGTGAAGTTCGACAGCGGCGCCAAGGTCATCAACGCCATGGCCTCGGGTCAGGTCGATATCGCCCTCGCCGGCTCCAGCCCGATCGCCGCCGGTGTCAGCCGCGGCGTCGACATGCAGCTCTTCTTCATCCAGGAGGATATCGCCTCCGCCGAGGCGCTGGTGGTGCGCAACGGGTCGGGGATCGACCCCGCCAACCCGGAGACGCTCAAGGGCAAGAAGCTGGGCGTGCCGTTCGTTTCCACGACCCACTTCCACACCCTGGTT
>JALSRW010000301.1 GCA_026984595.1 Alphaproteobacteria bacterium | reverse complement strand
CCGGGCATCGCGGGCGGCGGCATCGCCGCCGAGCCGGGCGGCGAGCCCCTCGACCTTGGCCCGGATCGTCGCCCGCACCGCGAGGAACAGCGGCATCAGTGCCTGCCCCTCGTCCTCCCAGACCTCGTCATTGTAGCGCTGCAGCAGATGGCGGGCCTCGCCGCGCATCCCCCGCTCGAGCAGGTCCATGACCAGAAAGGCGACATCGTAGAGGACGTCGATGCAGGCCAGATCCTCGTCGAACTCGATGCAGTCGTAGAGCACGGGCCGCCCGTCGAGGAGCACGATGTTGGCCAGATGCAGATCGCCGTGGCAGTGGCGCACCCGGCCGATCTTTCGCCGTTTCTCCAGAAGCGGCCCGGCTGCCGCCAGCGCCGCCTCGGTGTCGGCGCCGACCCGGGCCACGGCATCGGCATCGAGGATGTCGGGCACGAGCGAAGCGAGGTCGGCGGCGTTTCCGGCAGCGATTTCGCGCATCGCCGGGATCCCGCCCTTGTCGGCGCGGACCGGGGCGGCACGGTGAAAGACCACGATCTCCCCGGCCAGCGCCTCGAGCAGATCGGCGGTCAACCCGCCGCGGGCGGCCACCCGGTCGAGACGCGCTTCCTGCGGAAAGCGGCGCATCTCCAGAAGCCACTCCACCGGCTCGCCTTCGCCGCCCAGGGCCAGCCTCCCGTTCGCCTGCCGCACCACCGGCAGGAGCCGCAGATAGAGCTCGGGGGCGGTGCGGCGGTTGAGGGCGAGCTCGGCCTCCAGCGCCCGGCGACGTTTCTCGAGGCTCGAAAAGTCGAGAAAGCTGTAGCGCACCTCCCGCTTCATCTTGTAGGCGCGGTCGCCGGCCAGCAGCAGAATGGCGGCATGGGTGTCGATCCGCTCCACCGGCCGCGGCAGTGCCCGCTCGCGGAGAAAGCGCAGCACCGCCTCCTGACCGCCCTTCACGGCGATGTCGGCCCGACCGCGCGGCGAACGGCCTTGCCGCCGGTGGATGCGGACACTAAACCCCGAACCATGTCGTTTGCCACCATGGACACTCCGGAAATGGACATCCGCAAGAGCGTGCCCGAGATCGTCGGCGAGACCCCCCTCATCCGCCTGCGGCGCGTCTCGGAGATGACCGGCTGCGAGATTCTCGGCAAGTGCGAATTTCTCAATCCGGGCGGCAGTATCAAGGACCGGGCGGCGCTGGCCATCATCGAGGATGCCGAGGCGAAGGGCCGGCTGCGTCCCGGCGGGGTCATCGTCGAGGGCACGGCGGGCAATACCGGCATCGGTCTGGCGGTGATCGGCAACGCCAAGGGATACCGCACCGTGATCGTCATGCCCGAGACCCAGAGCCAGGAAAAGAAGGACCTGATCCGCCTGCTCGGCGCCGAACTGGTGCTGGTGCCGGCCGTGCCCTACCGCGATCCCGACAACTATGTGCATTATTCGCGAAGGCTGGCGGAGGAGCGGGCGGCAGTCGAGCCCAACGGCGCCATCTGGGCCAACCAGTTCGACAATGTGGCCAACCGCGACGGCCATTACCGCATGACCGCGCCCGAGATCTGGCAGCAGACCGGCGGCCGCATCGACGCCTTCACCTGCGCGGTGGGCACCGGCGGCACCCTCGCCGGGGTCGGCATGTATCTCAAGGAGCGCAACCCCGAAGTCCGCATCGTCCTCGCCGATCCGATGGGCGCCGCGCTCTATCACTACTACAAGCATGGCGAGCTCGAGGCCGAGGGCTCCTCGATCACCGAGGGCATCGGCCAGGGCCGGATCACTGCCAATCTGGAAGGAGCGCCCATCGACGATGCCGTCCAGATTCCCGACGAGGAAGCCCTGCCCTATCTGTTCGATCTGGTGACCGGGGAAGGGCTGCTCCTGGGCGGCTCTTCGGGCATCAACATCGCGGGTGCGGTGCGGGTAGCGAAGATGCTGGGGCCGGGACACACCATCGTCACCATTCTCGCCGATGGCGGTCAGCGCTATCAGAGCAAGCTCTACAATCCCGCCTTCCTGCGCGAGAAGGGCCTGCCGGTCCCGCCCTGGCTCGCCGATTGATCGGCGACCGATCGAAGGAGCGAAACGCCGCCATGGCCGACCGTCTCGAGGACGCCCTGGTTTCCACCGACTGGCTGGCCCGCCATCTCGACGCCCCCGATGTGCGGGTGGTGGACGCCACCTGGTGCCTGCCCGCCGCCGGCCGCGACCCGCGCCGGGAATACGAGGAACGGCACATCCCGGGGGCGGTGTTCTTCGATCTCGACGAGATCTGCGTACAGGAGGGGAAGCATCCCCACCGGCTGCCCGATCCCGTGCGCTTTTCCAGCCGGGTACGGCGGCTGGGGCTCGGCGACGGGCTCCGGATCGTCGTCTACGATGCCAACCGCTTCTGCGCGAGCGCCCGGGTCTGGTGGATGTTCCGGGTGTTCGGGCACGAGGATGTGGCGGTGCTGGACGGCGGCCTGGGGAAATGGCTGGCCGAGGGAAGGCCGGTGGAGGATCTGCCGGTGCGACCGCTGGAGCGTCATTTCACCCCGCGCCAGAACAACCTCCTGCTGCGCGAGCTCGACCAGATCCGAGCCAATCTCACCCGCCGCGAGGAACAGATCGTCGATGCCCGCTCGCCGGGGCGCTTTCACGCCACCGAGCCCGAGCCGCGGCCCGGCCTGCGCGGCGGCCACATCCCCGGCAGCATCGATCTTCCCTATCAGG
>JALSRW010000300.1 GCA_026984595.1 Alphaproteobacteria bacterium | reverse complement strand
GCCGAAGATGCCGGTGACGAAGCTGCGCAGCGCGATCTGCTCGAGCACGCTCACCGTGTTGGCGGCGACGATCTTGACCGTGAAACCGACGATCCGGCGCATCTTCCGGGGAGCGAAATACGCCCCGGGCTTCCAGGTGCTTTGCATCGACAGGATGGCAGTGGTCCCCAAGGGGAGCAGGAGATTGAACAGCACCAGGGACCATAACCCGAGGCCCAGCAAGGCCGTGCCGACGGCGGTCAGTCCTGCGGCGATGGCGGCCGCGCTGCTGCCCAGCGCCACGCTACGGGAACGGCCGTTGCGCAACAGCCAGGCCCGGGCCGGAACCCCCAGCGCTTCGGCTAGCAATCCGGGGGCCAGCGCCACGACGATCACCGGCAGGAGCGGCTCGGAGAAGGCTCGGCCCAGCAGGTAGCCGCCACCCAGGATCAGCGGAAGCAGCGCCAGGGAAAGCAGGGCGAGGGTCCAAAAGCAGGTCGAGAGGAGGTTGTCGGAAAGGCCGTCCATGCGCAGCAGCGCCGTGGTCCAGCCGTCGCGCATCAGCAGTCCGGCGAGCGCAACGATGACCCCGGCCAGGCCCATCAGGCCGTAGGCCTCGGGGCCGAGAAGGGGGGCCAACGCCAGGAACACCAGGCCGCGAACCACCTGCGGCGCCGACAGGGCCACCGAGATCCAGCTCGCATCCTGCAGCAAGCGTGGCAGGCGCCAGCGACCCGGTGTCGGGATCACGATCGTGCTTCCTCGGCGGTGAACATGCCCATCGCGGTGGGCCAGGCGAGCTGTGTCGGAACCCGCTTTAGCATGCTCTCCCAGGCTGCGACGAACCCCTCCACCGCCCCGATCGGGTTTCCAGCTGTGGGTAGGGCCGTGCCGATGCGTAGGACATGCCTTCCGTCCGGCTCCTTCCAGCAGAATACCGGCAGCAGTGCGGCACCGGTGGCGGCGGCCAGGCGAGGCGGTCCCGGGCTGAGCCGAATGCGGCGACCGAGCAGGACGGCCTCTGCGGCGCGGCTTTCGCCCGCGAGTGCGGTGATCGAGACCGGACGGTTCTCGAGCAGCCGGCGCCGGATCACGCGCATGGCCGCCGCCGGTGACCGGCCGCGCTCGATGCGCACGCGTTCTCCGAGATAACGATCCTCGACCCGACAGACGAGCGGATTGATCAGGTGCGAGCCGAGGCGGGTGCCGCTGCCGCCGTGCGAGTAGCGGCTCAGATGCGAGACCTTCCAGCCCTGCCGGTGCCAGGCCATCTTGCTGATCAGAGAGGCGTAGGCCATCGGCGCCACCCAGAGGATGGCGCCGCGGCCGGTATCCAGGGCGCGTGTGACCTCTTCCGCCCCCTGCAGGAGAATGTCCGGTTGCGGCGGACGCGGGCGGTACTGCGCGAACAGGAGAAGCCGCGCCATCTCGTTGTGGAACAGCAGTTCCTCCACCCATGAACGCGGGTCACCGGCGACCCCGGTCCGCGCGAAGAAGGGGCCGAGGATGCTCTCGGCATTGCGCACCGAGATCGGCCTTCTCCGGCGTTTGCCCGCCGCGAGGCGGCGCAGCAGACGTTCCTGCCAGGATACCGGAAGCAGCAGGGCCGCCGCCAATGTCGCCGGCAGCCGCAACACCGTACGCGTGTCGTGCATGTTCCACAGGCCCGGAGCCGGCGCTTTCGGGAGCCGGCGACGGCAGTCTCCCGAGAGCCGGCTGTCCGGTCGGGGTCTGCTGTCCTTGGTCGCGAGCGACATTCCGAACACGCGGTCCGCGATTTGCTTAGGGGAATGTTAATGGGTAAGGCCTAGCAATGCTAAGGATTTCCCGTTGTGCCGGTCAACGCCCGAAGACTGCGAGGCTTCCCCGGATGCGCATTCTCCTCCTCGCCGGCGATGCGGACGGCAATCTCGGCGATCAGGCGATCCGCGAGGCGACGATCGGTGCGATCAACTGTCTCCGCCCGCAGGCCGAGATCACCCTGCTGACCCGGCGGCCCGAAAGCGTATGCGGCAGCAATCTCCGTCTCCTGCCGCGCGGGCCGCGAGCGCTGCCCGCACTGCTGCGGGCCATGGGGCGTGCCGATCTGGTTCTCATCGGCGGGGGCGGTCTGTTCCAGGATGACGACAGTCTGGTCAAGATGCCCTATTGGAGTGTGCTGTCCCTCCTGGCATGGCTTGGAGGGGGGCGGGTGGTCGGCTATGCGCTGGGCATGGGCCCACTCGATGCCTGGAGCAGCCGCCTGGCGGCGCGAACGGCTCTGGGGGTGATGGGCCGCATCAGCGTGCGTGACGGATTGGCGGCGACGTTGGCAACTTCCCTGACCTCGAGCGAAGTGGAAGTCCTCCCCGACCCGGCCCTGCTGCTCACCCCGGCCTCCCGGCAGCGGGCACGGGAGGTACTGGAGGAAGCCGGTGTGCCGCTGGACGGACGACCGCTGATCGGCGTCGCCTGCCGCCGCTGGTGGCCGCCGCGACGCCGGATCGTTCCCCGCAAGGTCGCATGGGCCCTGGGGTTGCGAAGCCGACGGGACGGGCAGGGCGCGGAGCCGTTCACCGCACGCTTCGCCGCGCTGCTCAGGCGTCTCGCCGAAGCACGCGATGCCTTCGTCGTCTTTCTGCCCTCCTACAATGTTTCGCACGAGGGGGACGCGCGCTTCGCCCGCGAGATCGCGGCACGCATGCCCGGCATCCCGCATGCCCATCTGGGCGTGGCGGATGCACG
>JALSRW010000299.1 GCA_026984595.1 Alphaproteobacteria bacterium | reverse complement strand
CAGCCGGATACATGCAACCGGAAACGGGGAACCCGCTCTCGCGAACTCATCGGCGTCCCCGCAGGAGAGTCTCCTTGGCCCGATTGATCTGGGTGGCGAGATAGTTCGAGCCGCCGTGATCGGGATGCAGCTTGGCCATCAGCCGCCGGTGTGCGGCCTTGATCTCCTCGGCGCTGGCCCCCTCGCGCAGACCGAGAACGGCCAGGGCGGTGCGCTCGTCCATCACCGCCTCGCCGGCACCCGGCGGCGGCCGCCGCCCTCCGCTCTCCTCCTCGAAGCGGCCCGCCCGCCAGGTCGGATCGCGGCGGTCGAGGTAGGCTTCGAGCAGTTTCGCGGCATCGGGATCCTCGCGCAGGAACTCGGCCAGGAGCTCCTGCAGCTCGGCCAGCCCGAGACTGTCGAGGCGGCGGCCCTCGAAGGACCCGCCCAGAACGGTGCCGTCGAGGCGCCCCGAGCGACGGTTCAGCTCCATCCGGAGCAGCCGCGTGGTGACCTGCGAGACCTCGTCCTGCCCGCCGTCACCGGCGAAGGGGTCGGCACCGCGACGCGCCTTGAGGAAGGAACGTACGGCCATCACCGTGGCCGCCAGGGTCACCAGAGCGAGGCCGAAACGTCCGGCATAGATGAGGCCGCTGCTGGCCAGTGCGCTGAAGACGAAAAGGAAGGTGCGGGCGGCCTGGGCCAGATCGGAGACCGGAGCGTGGATGAACCAGCGCAGCCCGATCACCAGCAGGATTGCGAGGAAGGTGACGAAAAGGAGGGTGCTCATCCCTCACCGGATCTGCCGCGCGATCAGCTTGACGCTCCGGCCCGACCGATCGGCGAAGGATTCGAGTGCCTGCACGCCGCCCGCCGCATAGCTGGCGACGGCGGCCAGCAGTTCGCGCAGTTGACCCGGGGCGGCGCTGTCGAAGCGGCAATGGGCCCCGCCGGTCAGCCGGGCGATGTCGCGAAAGGCGCGGGTCGCCGCCGGATCGGAGCCCTCCTGGAAAAGGAAACTGCGTACGCCGCGCAGCCCCAGCTCGCCGGCCAGCCGGCCGAGCTCGTCGATGTTCTCCTCGCAGCAGTCCCCGATGAAGACCAGGGCGTGCACCCGCTCCTTCCCGGTCTCCTTGATAGCGTGGCGCAGCACCCGCCGGATCTGGGTCTGGCCGGCTCGGCAGGAGACCCGGGTCATCAGATCGACCAGCGCCCGGGGCTCGGTCACCCAGCGGCTGGCCTTGCATTCGTCGAAGCCGCGATAGAACACGAGCTGGACCTCGAGTCCGCCGAGCTTGCCCGCCTCCAGGAACATCTCGCCGGTGACCCGCGCCGCCCGGTCCCAGGTGGGCTCGCGCGAGGCCGTGGCGTCCAGCGCGAAGATCAGGCGCCCATGGCCACCGCCGCGGCGCTCGGGAAGGCGCCCGACCTCCTCGAGAAAGCTCGAGATGCTGTCGCCTGCCCGCTCGGTCAGACTCTTCTTGCTCATGCCTTCGAATCTGCTCCTGCCGGTGCAACTGTCCAGACCCCGCCGGTCCGCCGCGTGCGGTCGCCTATCCCGACGATACCCTTTCGACCGGCGGCGCGGGGCGTGCTTGCGCTTGCCCAAACCAGCTTCGCAGACTAGCTAGATTCGAGCCTGCAATCCACGAACAAGGGGGGATCCCGGGATGCGCCGGATTTTCGGTTGGGTAGGGGCCTTGGCCATCGCGGTCGGCCTCGCGGGTGTCGTTCCGGCGGCGGCCGGAGAGCTGGGAACCCTGCGTCTGGGGGTGCTCAAGTTCGGCACCGTCAACTGGGAACTCGACGTGATCAAGGCCAACGGGCTGGATGCCAAGGAGGGCTTCGACCTCGAGGTCCAGGGCTACGGGGGCGGCGAAGCTACCAATGTGGCACTGATGGGAGATGCGGTCGACGGCATCGTCGATGACTGGATCTGGGTCTCGCGCCAGCGCGCATCCGGCATCCCGCTGGTCTTCGCCGTGCCCTATTCGCACACCGTGGGTGCTCTCGTGGTGCACGGCGATTCGGGCATCGACGGCCTCGAGCAGCTCGCCGGCAAGAAGATCGGCATCGCCGGCGGTCCCTTCGACAAGAGCTGGCTGCTGATCCAGGCGGTGGCCAAGCGTCGCCACGGCATCGTCCTTTCCGACGTCGCCGAGCTCGTATTCGGGGCGCCGCCGCTGCTCAATCAGAAGTTCCTTTCCGGCGAGCTCGACGCGGTGGTCAATTACTGGCATTATGTCGCCCGCCTCGAGGCCGCCGGCCACAAGCGCCTGCTCAACGTCGCCGACGCCCAGGCCGAACTCGGGGTGCCGCCGACCGTGCCGCAGCTCGGCTACGTGTTCAAGGAGAGCTTCGTCGAGGCCCATCCCGAGCTGGTCCAGGCGTTCGCGCGGGCCTCCCGCAACGCCAAGCGGATCCTCGAGGAGAGCGATGCCGAGTGGGAGCGCATCCGGCCGCTGACCAAGGCCAAGAACGATGCCGAACTCGAGACCCTCAAGCGACGCTTCCGCGAGGGCATCGTCGAAAGCTGGGGGGACGAGGAGCGGTTGCTGGCGGCCAAGCTCTATGCCATTCTCGCCGAACTCGGCGGCGAGAAGCTCGTCGGCCCGTCCCGCGAGCTCGCTCCCGGCACCTTCTGGGATGGCGTGAAGTACTAGGGCATGGCCCGTTCGCTCACCGGAATCGGTATCGCACCCGGTAGCGAGGCAGGATTTTCTGCCGAG
>JALSRW010000298.1 GCA_026984595.1 Alphaproteobacteria bacterium | reverse complement strand
GCCCCGGCTCAGTGCGACATCAGCACCGGCACCGTCATGTGCTCGAGGATGTGCTGGGTGACCCCGCCCAGCACCAGTTCGCGCAACCGGGAATGGCCGTAGCCACCCATCACGATCATCTCCGCACCCTCGTCCGCGGCACTCGACAGCAGGACATCGGAAGGATCGAGCCCGCCGCTCTCGATGTCCCGCACCTCGACCTCGATGCCGTGGTGGGCGAGATGGGCGGCCATGTCGGCGCCGGCGATCGGCCCCACTCGACCGCCGAGCTTCTCGGGATCGATGACCACCACCAGCACCCGCTTGGCACTCTGGAGAAGCGGCAGCGCGTCGTTGATCGCCCGCACCGCCTCGCGCGAGCCGTCCCAGGCGCAGAACACCGTCTCGGGCGGCATGCTGCGGTAGCCGATATAGGGAACGATCATCGCCGGCCGGCCCGAGTGCATGAAGGCCGCCTCGACCAGCAGTGCCATATCGGCGCCGTCCACCTCGGGATCGGGCTGACCGACGATGCTGATATCCGCATGTCGGGCATGGCGGGTGAAGATGGCCGGAAGACGGTCGATGGGAGCGATCTCGAAGCGCTGCTCGATGGGCCGGCTGAAACGGCCCGCCCGCTCGTCGGCCTTGGCCAGCAGCGAACGCGCGGTCTCCTCCGCCTGACGGCGCTGCTCTCGCAGGATCTCCTCGGGAATGGTCACCCCGACCGCAGCCGGCACGTAAGGCTCGGCGACCAGGCACAGCACGGCCAGATGTGCATCGTAGCTGTCCGCCAGCCTGATGGCGGCATCGAGCCGCGCGTCCGATCCCTTGGTATCGTCGATCTGCACGAGGATATCCTTGAAAGCCATCCGAACCTCCCGCCGGCTGCTGTCCACATGCCTTAGATAGGGATGCCCGGCACCACGACAAAGACGCGGGCCCGCCCTATCCGGCATTGCTCTCCCTCGGACCTGCCCTTAACACAGAAAATCCAGCAAGGGCGGAGCAAATTGGCAACAGGGCGAGAGCTGCGGTGGCCACGGGAGATCGAGCTCAAGCTCGCACTGGCACCGCGCGACCACAGGGCGGTGCTCGACCATCCGCTGGTCCGCGAGCGCCTCGAGGGCCGGCCGCGACGACGGCTCCTGGAGAGCCGGTACTTCGACACGCCGGAGCGCGGACTGTGGGCGCGCGGCGCGGCATTTCGCGTGCGCCGGATCGGACACGACTTCGTGCAGACGGTCAAGCTCGCCGATCTGCCGCGCGGAGCACTCGCCGACCGCCTCGAATGGAGCTGCCCGGTGGAGGATTTCGCGCCGCGGCCGGATCTGCTGCCGGCGGAGCTCGCCGAGCGCATCGGGCTCGGCGCGGATGCCGTCCTCGAGCCGCTGTTCGAGACCCGTTTCCTGCGACGCACGGCGCGGCTGCGCTGGCGGGAGGCGGTGGGTGGCCTGGTCGAGCTGGAACTGGCTCTGGATCGGGGGACGATCATCGCCGGCGAGCGGCGGGAGCGGATCTCGGAACTCGAGCTCGAACTGCGGCGGGGGTCCCGCAGAGCGGCCTTCGCCCTCGCCGAAGCCCTGCGCGCCACCGTGCCGCTGCGCCTTTCGGTGGCCGACAAGGCCGCGCGCGGTCATGCCTTGGCGGGATGGTCGCCGCCTCCCGGCCGCGCCGTCCGGCCGCCCCTCCTCCCGACCATGAGCGCCATGGCGGCCTTCGCCGGGCTGCTGCACGCCGTTCTCGCCCACTGGCTGGCCAGCGAGACGGCGGTGCAGCGAAGCGAGGACGGCGAGGCCGTGCACCAGCTACGGGTGGCGCTGCGCCGCGGCGTCGTCGCCTTCGCGCTGTTCCGTCCGCTGCTGCCGGCGGCCGCCCACCAGCGCTGGCGCGAGGCCATGAAGGGCGTGCTCGGGGGCCTCGCGGAACTGCGCGAACTCGACGTGGTCCATGCGGAACTGCTGGCGACGGCGGAGGCTCCCGAAGAGGAGGGCCTCGGACTGCTGGCCGAACGGCTCGCCCGAGCGCGCCTGCGCGCCCGCGCCGCGGTTCGGAAGATGCTGGCGGCGCAGGCGCACGGGGATCTGCTGCTCGAACTCGCCGCCTGGCTGGAGCGAGAGGGCTGGCGGGAGGAGGCCGACACCCGCCTGCTCTTGCGGCAGGATCTGCCGGTCGCCGACCATGCCGCGCGCATGCTGGCCCGGACCCACAAGCGGCTCCTCCGTGCCGGCCGCGATGCGGGTGCGCTCGATACCGCCGGGCGCCACGAACTGCGTCTCGCCGCCAAGCGTATGCGCTATGCGGTCGATTTCTTCGCTCCGCTCTATCCCGAGCGCAAACGCGAGCCCTGGTCGCGCCGGCTGCGCCGGCTTCAGGATCTGCTGGGCGAGGACAACGACCTCGCCTCGGCGCGCCATCTGTTCGCCAAGGTCATCGCCGCCGCCCCGAAGCGCGAGCGGACGGCTCTCGCCCGGGCCGCGGGCTTCGTGCTCGGCTGGCACCGCCACCGGCTGGCGGCGCTGCCCCACAAGCTGGAAAAGGAGGTCGCCCGGCTCGGCGCCCTCGGGCGTTTCTGGTGAAACGGCCCTAGGAGCCCTCGCCGCGGCGCCCCCCGGCCATTGCCCGCGGAGCCTGGCGTTCGGCCACGGCTTTGACGAGCGCGGCGAGGGCGGCCTTGACGGCGCTGTCGTCGAGCTCGCTGAAGCTGCGCGCCAGCTCGATCAGACTGCGGTCG
>JALSRW010000297.1 GCA_026984595.1 Alphaproteobacteria bacterium | reverse complement strand
GCACAACGAGCGGCACCAGGGTTCCGGCCGGACCCAGCTCCCAGACCAGGCGGTAGAAATCCGGCAAATCGCATACCGGGATATCGCCCACCCGGGCGATCCGGTCGCCGGCTTCGATCCCGGCCCTCGCCGCCGGCCCCCCGGGCACCAGGTTGAGCACCCCGAGACCCTCCTCGTCCTCCAGCAGATAGAGGCCGAGCCAGGGACGCGCGGGACGCCGCACCCGGCCGAGGGTGACCAGATCGTCGAGCACCGGCTGCAGGAGATCGACCGGCAGCGCCATGCTCACCGAATCGGGCCGCTCCTCGGTGCCGGTCCGTACCTGCAGGGAACCGATGCCGACCAGCGCGCCTCCCTTGTCGAGGCAGGCGGCACCGCCCCAGAAGGGATGGGTGGGGGAGAGGAACAACGCCTCTTCCAGCAGGTACTCCCAGTAGCCGGCGAACTCGCGTCGCGCCAGCAGCACCGTCCGCAGCGCCATCCGCGGCCCGCCATGGGCGGCCATTACCAGCGGCTCGCCGACCCGGAGATCGGCGGAACGACCGAGCTCCAGCGGCGGCGCGTCGATCGGCCCCTCTGCCTGCACCAGACCGAAGCCGGTCTCGAAATCGTAGCCCAGCAGATGGCCGGAAACGACTTCGCCGCGGGATGTGGTGAGCCAAACCCGGCTCGCCTCGCAGACCAGATAGCCCACCGTCAGCACCAGACCGTTCTCGTGGATGAGGACGCCGCTGCCCTCGCGCTCGGTACCCAGGGTCTCGGCGGTGAAGGCATCCTCCGGGATCTGCGCCTTGAGGCCGAGCACGGCATCGAGCGCCGGCTCGAGGGCGAAGCCGATCTCCTCCTGGCGGGGCCGTTCGTCACGGGGGATGGCGGGGCGGGCGGTTCCGGACATCGCGTGCATACCTCGGTTCGCGGAGCGGCGGTGCAAGGGCATAACTCGGTGCGACGGGCCGCCTCGTCAACCGGGGGGCGAACGATATGGCACGCGATCCGCGCGATCCCGCCATCGCCGACGGCCGGCACGGCTCAGCAGGTGAAGGCCTGGATGCCGGTCTGGGCGCGGCCGAGGATCAGGGCGTGGATGTCGTGGGTCCCCTCGTAGGTATTGACGGCCTCCAGGTTCATCACATGGCGGATGACGTGGAATTCGTCGGAGACGCCGTTGCCGCCGTGCATGTCGCGGGCGGTGCGGGCGATCTCCAGCGCCTTGCCGCAATTGTTGCGCTTGATCAGCGAAATGGCCTCCGCCGCGGCCTTGCCCTCGTCCATCAGCCGGCCCACCCGCAGGCAGGCCTGCAGCCCGAGGGCGATCTCGGTCTGCATATCGGCGAGCTTCTTCTGCACGAGCTGGGTGGCGGCCAGCGGCCGGCCGAACTGCTTGCGGTCCATCACATAGTCTCGGGCCCGCTGCCAGCAGAACTCGGCCGCTCCCATCGCCCCCCAGGCGATGCCGAAGCGGGCGCGGTTGAGGCAGCCGAAGGGGCCTCGCAGGCCCTGCACGGCGGGCAGCAGATTGGCTTCGGGCACGAACACGTCGTCCATCAGGATCATGCCGGTGATCGAGGCCCGAAGCGCGAATTTGCCCTCGATCTTCGGGGTCTCGATGCCTTTCATGCCCCGTTCCAGGAGAAAGCCGCGGATCACCCCCTCCTCGTCCTTGGCCCAGACGACCATGATGTCGGCGATGGGGCTGTTGGTGATCCAGTTCTTGGCTCCCGACAGCAGCCAGCCGCCCGAGGTTCTGCGGGCGCGGGTACGCATGCCGCCGGGATCCGAGCCGTGATCGGGCTCGGTGAGGCCGAAGCAGCCGACGAGCTCACCACGCGCGAGGCGCGGCAGCCAGCGCCGCCGCTGCTCCTCGGTGCCGTAGGCGTGGATCGGGTACATCACCAGCGAGGACTGCACGCTCATCGCCGAGCGGTAGCTCGAATCGACGCGTTCGATCTCGCGGGCGATCAGCCCGTAGGAGACGTAGTTGGTGCCGGCGCAACTGTATTCCTCGGGCAGGGTCGGGCCGAGAAAACCGAGCTCGCCCATCTCGGTCAGGATCTCGCGATCGAAGCGCTCCTGGCGGTTCGCCTCGAGAATGCCCGGCATCAGCCGATTCTGGGCGAAATCCCGGGCGGTCTGCTGGATCAGCCGCTCCTCCTCGGTGAGCTGATCCTGGAGCCGGAAGGGATCGAGCCAGTCGAACGGGGCGAGCTTGGCGCCGGCGGCGCCGCTGGGGGTTTCGGCGGTGGCGTTCATGGCTGACGGGTTCCTTCCCTTGCCGACGGAGCGGGAGACGCGGGGCCGGCCGGCACTCCGCCGTGACGGCCGACGATCCGGCCCTTTTCCAGCACAACCATCTCCCCTTCGGCAAGCGGCTGCCAGGGCTCGTCGCTGAGCGGCACGCTGGCCAGAAGGGCCACCTGCTGCGAGACGCCTTCCACCCGCAGCCCGGCGGCTTCGGTGCGCTCGGGAGGCTCACGGCACTGCCGCACCAGCGAGCACAGGCCGGGCGGCCGGATGGCACCGTCCCGCTGCCTCCGACGGTCGCCGTGGGCGAAGAGATAGCGGCCGTCGCAATACAGGAAGTTGGCGGGGCCCAGCGCCCGCAGCTCGGCGGCGAAGGCCGCCACGGTTTCGAGGCGGCGAGCGAGGGAAGGGGGGTCGTCTCCGTCCCAGAGCGGCGCCAGCCGTTCCAGCAGCAGGCAGAAGGCATGCTCGGAATCG
>JALSRW010000296.1 GCA_026984595.1 Alphaproteobacteria bacterium | reverse complement strand
ATCCTCCGGCAGCTTGGTATCGACGATCGGATAGAAGCCCACCTCGCGCAATGTGACGAGCTGGGTCGAGGGCCGCGTCAGATAGTCGATCAGCTTGGCCGAGGCGGCACGGTCGGGGGTGCCCTCGGGGATGGCGAGACCGGCCACCACCGGCATGAAGCCGCGTCCCTTGGGGCCCGAAGGTGCGGGGAAGGCCACGAACTCCTCGGGCTTCTCGCGCAGCGCATTCATCAGCCGGGCGGTATGGTCGAAGGCGATCCACACCTCACCCGCCAGCAGCGGCTCCTGCATGAAATCGTAGGAGGTCGAGCGCGGATTCACATACTGCCAGAGGTCCTTGAACTCGGCCCACATGGCGCGGGCGTCGGCGCTCTTGAAGGGCCGTACCACGCCGCCGGTGAAGGAGGGGTAGAGATAGCCCTCGAGGAAGCGATGCATCAGCCCCTTGGGGCCGGCCGGAAAGCCCAGCTTGCGCTCGCCGGTGGCCTGGGTGATGGTCTTCGCCCATTCCTTGAGCTGACGGTAGGTGAGATTGTCGAGATCGGTGCCCACCGGCAGATAGTCGAGCGCCTCCTTGCTCGCCGCCATGATGTACGTGGCCTGCATCCACGGCACGTAGACCTGACGCTCGGTGCCGAGCTTGCCGAGCTTGGTGAAGGTGGGGATGAACTTGCGGTCGGCCGAGAGCTTGGCCATCACATCGTCGAGGCTGTCCAGATACTGCATCACGGGCGGCAGATCGCCGTGCAATGCGCCGATCACCCCGACCGTGACCTTGCCGGTCTCGCCCTCGGCCTTGATGCGGTTGAGGAACGGTCCGGTATCCTCGGGCACGAATTCGACCGCCTCGGGGAAGTCCTCGAGGATCACCTCTCGCATCTTCTGCGCCTCCTCGATCGGGCGCAGCTGGGTGGACATGAACAGAATCTCGGCACGGGCGGGTGCCGAAGCGACCGAAAGTCCCGCCACCGTGGCGGCAGCCAGGCAGGCGGTTCCCGCCCTCCGCAGGAAATGCGCGCTGATCATGAGAATCCTCCCTTCTCGTGCGGGGCGCTTGCCGCACCGCCGCGTAGGCCGGCTATCCAAAGCGCTTTGGATAACATCCCAAGCTGTCGCCCAAACGCCTGCCCCTGTCAAGCAGGGCGCCCTGTCACGACCGTTCAGGACCGCCGCAGGCGGCCGGGCGCCAGCCCGTAGCGGCGGCGAAAGCTGCGGCTGAAGGCGGCCGGGCTGTCGAAGCCGGCCCGCAGGGCCACTTCCGCCACCGCCAGGCCGCTTTCCAGCAGCAGCCCGCGGGCATGGGCCAGACGCAGCTCGCGATAGTAGGCGCGCGGCGTGGTCTCCAGATGGCGCCGGAACAGCCGCTCCAGCGTTCGCCGGCTCAGACCCACACCCGCCGCCAGCGCGGCGATGGAAAGCGGCGGTTCCATCTGCCGCTGCATCAGCGCCACCGCCCGGGCGAGACGCGGATCGCACCGTCCCAGGAGACGTTCGGGCATCGCCGCCTGGGGCTGGTCGGCCGGCAGTTCGGCGGCATAGAGAAACAGCGCCGCCACCTCGCTGGCCAGGGCCCGGCCGTGGCCCCTGCGGATTTCGGCCAGCACCAGATCGAGGGCGGCGGTGGCACCACCGGCGGTGACCCGGTCGCGATCGATCACATAGCGGTCCTCGACGACCTCCACGGCCGGAAAGCGTTCGGCGAAGACGGCCAGCTCCTCACGGTGGATGGTCGCCCGGTAGCCGTCCAGCAGACCGGCCTCGGCCAGGAGCCAGGCACCGGTATCGAGCCCGCCCAGGAATGTGCCGTGCCGTGCATGGTGCCGCAGCGCCGCCTTCAGCGGAGCGCTCGCCGCCCGCCGGTAGTCGTAGCTCGCCAGAACCAGCAGCACGCCTCCGGGCGGCAGGGAGGCGAGCGGCCGATCGACGGCGATGCGCACGCCGCTGCTGCTGGTGACATGGCCGCCGTCGGCGGAGAGGATGGTCCAGCGGTAATGCCGCCTCCCGGCCCGCTCGTTGGCGGCCCGCAGGGGCTCGATCACCGCTGCCAGACAGAGGTTGGAAAAGCGCGGCAGCAGCAGGACGGCGAGGCCGGCATCCGGCCGCGGCGGTCGTTCCCGGCTGAACATGGTGGCGGCGCGTCCGGTCACGAAACTGTCGCACCGAGCATATCGCGGGTGCCGGGCCGGTCCTATCGCAAAGTGAAAGCGCAGCCGGGGAGGTGGCAATGAATTTCGAGGTGTTCGTGACCTGCGCCGTGACCGGGGCGGGCGACACGGTGGGACGGCATCCGGCGATCCCGGTGACGCCGGAGCAGATCGCGGCGGCGGCCATCGAGGCGGTCGATGCCGGCGCGGCCGTCGCCCACATCCATGTACGGGATCCCGCAACCGGCAAGGGGGCTCGCGATCCCGCCCTCTATCGTGAGGTGGTGGAGCGGATCCGCGCCTCGGGGCGCGACATGGTACTCAATCTGACCGCCGGCATGGGCGGCGATCTCACGCTCGGTGCCGGTGAGAACCCGCTGCCCCCGGACCCGGAAGGTACCGATATGGCGGGGCCGAGAGAGCGTCTGCGCCATGTCGAGGAACTGCGTCCGGAGATCTGCACCCTCGATTGCGGCAGCATGAATTTCGGCGACGGGTCCTATGTGATGGTCAACACCCCCGACCAGCTCCGGGAAACCGCCGGCCTCATTCGCGAGCTCGGGGTGAAACCCGAA
>JALSRW010000295.1 GCA_026984595.1 Alphaproteobacteria bacterium | reverse complement strand
AGGTCAGGAGCCGCTGGTAGTGGGTGATGACCAGGAAGGAGCGCTCGGGAGCGCGCAGGCTGTTGACCGCCTCGGCCACCGCCTTGAGGGCGTCGATGTCGAGGCCGGAATCGGTCTCGTCGAGAATGGCCAGCTTCGGCTCCAGCATGGCGAGCTGCAGGATCTCGTTGCGCTTTTTCTCGCCGCCCGAAAAGGCGGCATTGACGTCGCGCCGGATCAGCTCCTCGCGCATGCCCACGAGCTTCGCCTTCTCCCGCAGCATCTTCATGAAGGCGCCGGCCGCGATCTCCGGCTCGCCGCGCGCCTTGCGCACCGCGTTCATCGCCTGGCGCAGGAAATACATGTTGGAGACGCCCGGGATCTCCACCGGGTACTGCATGGCCAGGAACAGGCCGGCGGCGGCCCGTTCCTCGGGCTCCATCGCCAGCAGGTCCTCGCCCATGAACAGCACCCGGCCGCCGGTCACCTCGTACCCCTCGCGGCCGGCAAGCACATAGGCCAGCGTGCTCTTGCCGGAGCCGTTGGGACCCATGACCGCATGGGTCTCGCCGGTGCCGATCTCGAGCGTGACCCCCTCGAGGATCTCCTTGCCCTCGACGGCGACGTGCAGGTCTTCGATCTGAAGCATCATGTCCATCCGTGTTGCCGTGACGCGCAGGCGGCTCAGCCGACGCTGCCCTCGAGCGAAATGCCCAAGAGCTTTCGGGCCTCGACCGCGAATTCCATGGGCAGCTCCTCCATCACCTCGCGGCAGAAGCCGTTGACGATGAGCGCCACCGCATCCTCCTCGGGGATGCCGCGCGAGCGGCAGTAGAAGAGCTGGTCCTCGCTGATCTTGCTGGTGGTCGCCTCGTGCTCGACATTGGCGCTGCGGTTCTTGACCTCGATGTAGGGCACGGTGTGGGCGCCGCAGCGATCGCCGATCAGCAGGCTGTCGCACTGGGTGTGGTTGCGGGCGCCGGTGGCCCCGCGCATGATCCGAACCAGCCCCCGATAGGTGCTGTCCGAGCGGCCGGCGGCGATCCCCTTGGCAACGATGCGCGAGCGGGTGCGCTTGCCGATATGGATCATCTTGGTGCCGGTATCGGCCTGCTGGAAATTGTTGGTGAGCGCCACCGAATAGAACTCGCCCACCGAATCGTCCCCCTGCAGGATGCAGGAAGGATACTTCCAGGTGATCGCCGAGCCGGTCTCCACCTGGGTCCAGGAGATCTTGGAACGGTGGCCACGGCAGATGCCGCGCTTGGTGACGAAATTGTAGACGCCGCCCCGGCCTTCCTTGTCTCCGGGATACCAGTTCTGTACCGTCGAATACTTGATCTCGGCATCATCGAGGGCGATCAGCTCGACCACCGCGGCATGGAGCTGGTTCTCGTCCCGCATCGGTGCGGTGCAGCCCTCGAGATAGCTCACATAGGAGCCCTCGTCGGCGATGATCAGGGTACGCTCGAACTGGCCGGTGCCGGCGGCATTGATGCGGAAATAGGTGGACAGCTCCATCGGGCAGCGCACCCCCTTGGGTACGTAGACGAAGCTGCCGTCGCTGAACACCGCCGAGTTGAGGGCGGCAAAGAAGTTGTCGCCCTGCGGCACCACCGAGCCCAGGTACTTGCGCACCAGCTCGGGATGGTCGCGCACCGCCTCGGAGATGGAGCAGAAGACTATACCCAGCTCGGCCAGCTTCTTCTTGAAGGTGGTGGCCACCGAGACGCTGTCGAACACGTAGTCGACCGCCACCCCGGCGAGGATCTCCTGCTCGCGGATGGGGATCCCGAGCTTCTCGTAGGTGCGGCGAATCTCGGGGTCGATCTCGTCGAGCGACTTGGGGCGCTCCTTCTGCTTGGGCGCCGCGAAATAACTGATCGCCTGATAGTCGATCGGCGGATATTCGACCTTCTGCCAGTCCGGCTCCTCCATCGCCTGCCAACGGCGATAGGCGGCGAGGCGCCATTCGGTGAGCCATTCCGGCTCCTCCTTGCGGGCCGAGATGCGCCGGATCACCTCCTCGTCGAGCCCGGGAGGCGTGGTCTCCTCGTCCACCGCGGTCAGGAAACCGTACTTGTACTCACCGGTGGTGTGTTCCTTGAGGGATTCGATCGTCGAGGACATGCTGATTCATCCCGCGTCCGGAAGGTTGGCGATCATGGTCGCGTTGCCGCAACGTCCCGGCGCTCTTCGGGAAGCAGGAACGCTTCGGGAATGGTCTCGGCCATGTCCGCCAGAGTGATGTCGGACAGGGCGCCGCGGATGGCGTCGTTGATCCGCTGCCAGTTGCCCCGCGCCGGGCACAGGGTCTCGATGCCGCAGTCGCCGGAGCCGGACTCGATACAGGCGGTGAGCGCGATCGGCCCGTCGAGGGCTTCGATGATCTCGGCCACCGTGACCGCGGATGCCGGGCGCGCGAGGCCGTAGCCGCCCCGTGCACCGCGGCAGGAATCCAGAAGCCCGGCCCGGCAGAGCTGCTTGAGGATCTTGCTGGCCATCGCCGCCGGCACGCCGGTGGCCTCGGCGAGTTCGCTGGCGCTGCGCTGCCCGCCCTCGTGGCGGACCAGGGCCGTCATCATGGCGATGCCGTAGTCGCTGAGCTTGCTCAACCGGATCATGCGGGTCCATCCGCGCCAATCAGGACCAAGCCGGTCCCCTTTGATCCGGAGAGATGCCCGATCATGCGCAAATGTCAAGCGTCTGCAAGGCGAGAGGCGAATGCCTCGAGACGGGTGCCCACACGGCGAAACCCCAGCCGGGCATAGAAACCCGAGGCCGAACCGTTGGCCGCCAGCCACAGCAGGCGGCCGCCGGTCCCGGCGAAGGCGGCGCACAATGCGCTGCAGACGGCCCGCGCGTGGCCCCGTCCGCGACAGTCGGCCGCGGTGAACACGCCCATCAGCTCGGCGATGTCGCCGCAGATTCCGAGTGCGGCGCCGGCGAGGATGCGGCCCTCGCGGCAGCGCCAGGCGAGGCGCAACCGCCCGGCGGCATGGCAGGCCAGGAGACGGTGGATCTCGGCGCGCCGCGGCGGCGGTCCGCCGAAGGCGGCGAGCATCGCCTCGAGGAAGGCCCGGGCCTCGGCCGGCGTCGGCTGCTGCGGCAGACGAACCCCCGCCTCGGGCGGCCGGGGACGGGCGGTGGCCAGCATCGCCGGAGCCAGCTCGATACGGAAGGCCGCCCGTTCCAGTGCCCGCTCGAGGCGGGGAAAGCCCTCCGCGAAGCATTCGATGCGTGCCCCAAGCCCGAGCTCGCGGCCGTAGCGGCGGAGATGCTCGAGGGCCGGTGGCCAGTCGCTGCGATCGGTCAGCGGAATGGCCGTGTTGCGGTAGAAGGGATGGGGTGCGGCATGGAGATGGAGGCGGAAGCCCCCGAGCGTCACCGGCTCGGCCAGCGCGGCCGCATGGCGCAGCAGCCAGTCCTGGAGGAGGCCGAGCGGTTCCCGCCGCTCCGGCGCACCCGCCATCCGGCATGCGGCCCGGTCGCCCGGGCCGTCCTCACTCGCCCGGCCGGGTGATGTCGCAATAGGCACCGCGTGCCTCGAGCTTGGCGCAGACCGCCCGGGCCCGGTCGCGATCGGCGAAATAGCCGTAGGCGATGCGATAGAAGGTCCCCTTGCCGGCGATCTCCACCCGCTCGGGAGGGCGGATCGGCAGCGGGGCCAGCTCGGGATACCGCCGCTTGAGGCGCACCGCCCCCGAGCGGGCCGCCGCCAGCGAGCGCACCGATGCGAGGTGGACCGCATAGCGCCCGCCGGCCGCCGGAGCCACCGCCGCCAACCGGGACAGCGCCTCGTCGGCGCCCCCGGCGGCCGGCTCGGGTCTGGGCACCGGCGGAGCCACCGCCGGCTTCCGCACAACGCTTTGCGCCTGCCGGGTCGCCGGCGGCTGCACCGACGCCGCGGTCGCCTCGCCGGCGCCCGCCTCCGCCAGCCGTCGACGGGCGAGATCGCTGCGAATGCGTTCGAGGTTCCGGTTGAAGACGGTGAGGGTGGGATGGTCGGCCGGCAGCACGTCGCGACCGATGGAAAGCGCCCGGCGGATCAGCAGCAGCGCCCGGTCCGGCCGGCCCCGGGCGAGCTCGAGAACGGCCATGTTGTTGAGGGTCTTGGCCACGGCCGGATGGTTGGGGCCCAGCGCCCGCTCCAGCAGCGAGAGGGCGCGCGAAAACAGCGCCGATGCCTTCTCCAGCCGTCCCTGGGCCCGATACAGCAGCGCCAGATTGTTGAGGGTGGTGGCCATCGCCTCGGGCTCCACGGCGATCCGCTTCTCGTCCAGGGCCAGCGCCCGCCTGTAGAGCTTCTCGGCCTCCGCACGGCGCCCCAGCAGACGGTAGGCCTCGGCCAGATTGTTGAGCTCGCGGGCCAACGCCGGATCGTCGGCACCGCGCCGCGCCTCGGCGATCTCCAGGGCCTCGGCGAAGTAGGCCGCCGCCTCCTCGTAGCGGCCCGAATGGAATGCCCGGAGCCCCGACTGCTCGGCCACCGTCAGAGGATCGCGCCCCTGCGCCCGGCTCTGCGGCGGAGCCAGCAGCAGGGCGACGAGGAGAACGGCGCCGAGGACACCCAACGTTCGCACAAGCATGCCGACCATCGTGTTTTACCTGCGGTGGAGGGAGCATGTCAGAAACGCGTCCCCCGATCCAGCCCCGCGCGCAGCCGCCACCTCGACAGGCGGTGGCGAGATGCTATCCAGAGCGCGTCACGCGGATACCGAGGAACGATCTGTCCAGCGGAGAGCGGAAGGTGAGCATTGCAACGCCCCCGGATTACCGGGCCCTCGACGAAAACACCCTCGCCGACTATCTCGCCGGGCTGCCCGAGCTCGCCGCCCGGCTCGGCGGCAGCCCCGCCGACTGGCGGGTGCGCGAGGTCGGCGACGGCAATCTCAATCTGGTGTTCATCCTCGAGGGTCCGGCCGGCGATCTCTGCGTCAAGCAGGCCCTTCCCTATGTGCGGCTGGTCGGCGAAAGCTGGCCGCTGCCGCTGGAGCGGGCCTTTTTCGAATACGAGGCGAGCGTCGTCCAGGCCCGGCACGCCCAGCCCTGGATGCCGGAGATCTTCCATTACGATCCGGCCCTCTATCTGATCGTCATGGAGCGGCTCAGCCCGCACATCATCATGCGCTACGGCACCATCGAGGGCCGGATCTATCCGCATTTCGCGGACCATATCGGCGAATATCTGGCCAACACCCTGTTCTTCACCTCGGATTTCGCCATGCCGGCCGGCGACAAGAAGAAACTGGTGGCCCGCTTCTGCGACAATACCGAACTCTGCAAGATCACCGAGGATCTCATCTTCACCGATCCCTACCGGGAAAGCGAGCGCAACCGCTGGACCAGCCCGCAGCTCGATGCCGACGCCGCGGCGGTGCGCGCGGACGGCGCTCTCAAGGCGGCGATATCCGAGCTCAAACAGCGCTTCATGAGCGATACGCAGGCGCTGCTCCACGGCGATCTGCACACCGGCTCGATCATGGTCACCGAGGAGGAAACGAAGGTCATCGATCCCGAGTTCGCCTTCTACGGGCCGACGGGCTTCGATGTCGGCAAGCTGCTCGGCAATCTCCTGCTGTGCTATTTCAGCCAGGCGGGGCACGAGAACCCGGCCGGGGCACGCGATGCCTACCGGAACTGGCTGCTGGATACCGCCGAAGCGGTGTGGAGCGGTTTCGAGAGCCGCTTTCTCGAACTCTGGGAGAACCACCGGACCGGCGATGCCTTTCCGTCCGACCTGTTCACGGGCGGCGAAGGCGAGCGGGTCTTCCAGGCCTGCCAGAAGCGCTTTCTGCGCAGCGTCTTCGTCGATTCCCTGGGCTATGCCGGAGCCTCGATGATCCGCCGCACCCTGGGCCTCGCCCACAATGCGGACATGGAACGCATCGAGGATCCCGAGCTTCGTGCCGCCTGCGAGCGCCTCAATCTGCGCCTCGCCCGCGAGCTCGTCGTCCATCGCGAGAGCTTCGGCGAGATCGCCGATGTCACGGCGCGCGCGCGTCAGCTCTTCGAGCAGTGGCGGGCCGCGGCCCGCGGCTAGGCGGCCAGCGCCGGTGCCGGGCCGTTCCAGACCGGGTCGGCGATCAGCCGGTCGCCGATGCGATAGGCCTCGGCGAAACGTTCGAGGCCGTGGCTGCCGCCATTGACCAGACGCCGGGCCTGCGCGAGATCGCCCTCGAACAGGGCGCTTTTCAGGGCTAGCCGGCGGGCCGCCAGAAAGGCCGCCAGGATGCGCGCCGCCAGCACCGGCTCGTTGGCCCGCTGGGGAGCGAAAACGAGCTCCATGCCGAGTCCCAGCGAGCGCCCCGCCGCCTCGTAGTTCGCACGTCCGGTGAGCTGGACGAAGCCACGGCCGCGATAGCGTTCGCCGTCTCGCGGCCCGCGATTGCCGAGATCGGTGCGATGGTCGTAGAGGTCGAAGGGATGGCCGCCGGGCGAGCTGTTGAAGCGCGAGGGCGCTTCCTCGACCGGCTCGAACCCCTCGCTTTCCGCCCGGATGGTGGCCAGCGCCGCCAACACCATCGGCTTTTCCACGAGCCCGAAACCGCGCAGCGCGTCGAGCACCAGCGGCAGATGCGCCTCGATGGTATCCAGCCGGGTGTAGGGGAACATCTCGGCGACGATTTCCAGGCTCACGCGCCGGGTGGCGTCGGCGGGCGGCAGATCCTCGGCCATGTCCAGCGCCTGCCAGGTGAGAGGACCGGCGATGCCGTCGGCGAGCAGGCCGTTGGCCCGCTGGAAGGCGAGCAGGGCCGCTTCCGTGGCCGGCCCGAACCGGCCGTCGATGCGGCCGACCGGGAAACCGTGCTCGCGCAGCAGCCGCTGCAGCCGTTCCACTTCCTCGCCATGCGCACCGCGTCGCAGAACCTTCGCCATCGCTCGAACTCCACCACCTGCAAGGTAGTGGTCCTATATCATAGGATTTTCATCCTGCCAAGCCGACGGGTCCGCGCTCGGCGCCCCGCATCGGGCAGCTTTTCCAGAAGCGCCCAGCTCACCGCGAAGGGGCGGAACAGCCAGCAGAGGCGGTGGAGATGGTGCAGCCAGCCGCGCGGCCGGTAGAAGGGAAGGGCGAGACGCAGCGCGAGACGCCCCAGATGGACCGCGAGCGGAATGCGCTTGCGCCGCAGGCTGTCCCGGAGCGTGCCGTCCTCGATGATCCCACCGGCCAGCAGCCGGGTCCGCGGGAACAGGGCGGCGAGTTCGGCCACCGAGGGCCGGAGACCGTTGTCGATGGGATCCGCATGGTAGGGGTAGCTGCGCGGTACCGAAACGCAGATCAGCCCACCCGGCGGCAGCAGGGCGACGCAACGACGGGCCAGCGTTTCCGGGTCGCGCACATGCTCCAGCAGATTCGTGCACAGCACCAGCCGTGCCCCGAGGCCGCGCAGGTGCTCCCAGAAGGCCGCATCGCCGAGATCGCCGACCAGATCGACCCCTTCCTCGGCGCGACGATCGACATGGTGGATGCGCACCCCGCGGCGCTCGAGCGAAGCCAGCAGCAGGTTCTGCAGATGGGGTTGCGTGGCTTCGCGGACCCGGCGGCTGGAGGAGCCGAGATTGAGACAGGGCGTGAGCCGTTCCCTCGGCAGCGCGGCCAGCGCCTGCGCCAGGATCTCGGCTTCGCGACGGCGCACCGTCTCTCCCTTTCCGCTCCATTCCGGCGAACACGAACCATCACAGATCAACCGCAACGGGTGTGCAAGAGGGTTTCCGCCAGCCGCCGCGACCGGCCCGCGTCGTGGTCGAAGCTGGGCCGGGCAAGGGCGCTTTGCCTGCGGCGCGGTGCGGTGGTATGGCGTTCCGGAGCTGGAGGATGCAATGCAGACGCAGGTCTGGCGGGCGGAAGGTTACGCCAAGAATGCCCGCTTCGTTTCCGAACTGGGCCGGCCGCTTCTGGCCATGCTCGATCCCCGGCCCGGCGAGCGGATCCTCGATCTGGGCTGCGGCGACGGGGCGCTGACCGCGGAGATCGCCGCCAGCGGCGCCGAGGTGCTCGGTGTCGATCGGGCCCCCGACATGGTCCGAGCCGCCCGCGAGCGGGGGCTCCGGGCCGAGCTCGCCGATGCCATGGCCTTGCCCTTCGTTGGCGGCTTCGACGCGGTCTTCTCCAATGCCGCCATCCACTGGATGAAGCGCGATCCGGATGCGGTGGTGGCGGGGGTGGCGCGGGCGCTCGAGCCGGGCGGCCGCTTCGTCGGCGAATTCGGCGGCTTCGGCAATGTGGCGGCGATCGTCACCGCACTCGTCGCCGTGCTGCAGCGTCGCGGCATCGACGGGGCGGCGGCTCTGCCCTGGTATTTCCCGAGCCCGGCGGCCTGGCGGGAAACGCTCGAGCGCCACGGCTTCACCCTGCTCGAGGTCGCGCTCGTGCCGCGTCCCACGCCGCTGCCCACGGGCATGGCCGGCTGGCTCGAGACCTTCGCCGGACCGCTGTTCGCGACCCTGGCCGAGGAGGAGCGGCCGGCCGCCCGGGACGAGGTGATCGAGCTCCTGCGCCCCAGTCTCTGCGACGAGGCCGGCAACTGGATCGCCGACTATGTACGCCTGCGCTTCGCCGCCCGGCTGGAAGCGCGGTCCCGGACGGAGGTGGAGAGATGCTGATCGAGGGCGAGCCGCGGCGGACCATCTGGCTCGCCGGGGACGGCCGGCGGGTGGAGATCATCGACCAGACCCGGCTGCCGCACGAATTCGTGATCGCCACCCTCGATACCCTCGAGGATGCGGCGCGGGCGATCGAGCAGATGCAGGTGCGCGGCGCGCCGCTGATCGGTGCCACCGCCGCCTACGGCATCTGCCTGGCGCTGGCCGAAGACGCTTCGGACGAGGCCCTGGAGCGGGCCTGCGCACGCTTGCTGCGCACGCGGCCGACGGCCGTCAATCTGCACTGGGCGATCGAGGACATGCGCAGACGGCTGGCCGGATTGCCGCCCGATGCGCGGGTGGCGGCGGCCTATGCCCGGGCGGCCGAGATCTGCGAGGAGGATGTCGCCATCTGCCGCGCCATCGGCGATCACGGCCTGGAGCTGATCCGCACCATCGCCGCCGCCAAGCCGGCGGGCGAGCCGGTCAACATCCTCACCCACTGCAATGCCGGCTGGCTGGCGACCATCGACTGGGGCACGGCCACCGCCCCGATCTACCGGGCGCAACAGGAGGGCATCGCGGTGCATGTGTGGGTCGACGAGACCCGGCCGCGCAACCAGGGTGCCGCACTCACCGCCTTCGAGCTGTTGCACCAAGGGGTGCCGCACACGGTGATCGTCGACAATGTCGGCGGCCATCTGATGCAGCACGGGATGGTCGATCTCTGCATCACCGGCACCGACCGCACCACCCGCACCGGCGATGTGGCCAACAAGATCGGCACCTATCTCAAGGCCCTCGCCGCCCGGGACAATGGTGTGCCCTTCTATGTCGCCCTGCCTTCCCCCACCATCGACTGGAGGATCGGCGACGGCATCCGGGAGATCCCCATCGAGCAGCGCGATCCGCGCGAGGTCACCGAGATCACCGGGACGACCGCCGACGGGCGGATCGAGACGGTGCGTCTCACGCCCGCGGGCAGCCCCGCCGCCAACTATGCGTTCGACGTCACCCCGGCGCGCTGTGTCACCGGCCTGATCACCGAGCGCGGGGTGTGCCCGGCCAGCGCCGAAGGGCTCGCCGCCCTGTTTCCCGAACGGGCCGGCGCCGCGGCGGACGCTGGATGAAGCATATCCTGCCCGCGCCCGGCAGTTTACGAAAATTTAATCGGGATGCGCGATGCCGCGTAAGGCCCGCGTGCAATCTTGCGCTCGTTCCGCGATCCTCGGTGGTCCGGGTAACTTTTTCGTGTCGAAGGGTGATCCCGCGCAATGAAATTTGCGTATAATGGAATGCCGAGGAAAGGATCGTCCGGTGGTCGGAGGATCGTTCCGCGGAGCGAGGAACGTCGGAGGCATCATGGCCAGTAGAAACATGCCGGATCGGCAGAGCCTCGATCGGCGCTTCATCAACGAATCGATGAACGCTCCGCTGCTTTCGCGCGAGCACGAGCTCGCCCTCGCCCGTCGCTGGCGGGATCAGAAGGACGAGAAGGCCCTGCACGAACTCGTGGGCGCCTATGTGCGCCTGGTGGTCAGCATGGCGCACCGGTTCCGCAACTACGGCCTGCCCATGAACGACCTCGTTCAGGAAGGTATGGTCGGCCTGATGCAGGCCGCGGCCCGGTTCGAGCCGGAACGCGAGGTGCGCTTCTCGACCTATGCGGCCTGGTGGATCCGCTCGGCCATGCAGGATTATATCCTGCGCAACTGGTCGGTGGTACGGACCGGTACCACGGCGGCACAGAAGTCGCTGTTCTTCAATCTGCGGCGCCTGCGCGCCCAGATCGATGGCGGTACCTCGCCGCGCCTGAGCGAGGAAGGCAAGGCCAAGATCGCCGAGGCGCTGGACGTCAACATCGGCGATGTCGAGGCCATGGAAGGCCGGCTGTCGGGCAGCGATCAGTCGCTCAACGCGACGCTGACGAGCGACGGTGAGGATACCTGGCAGGACTTCCTGGCCGACAGCGGTCCGACCCCGGACGAGATCGTCGAGGAGAGCATCGACAGCCGCACGCGCGGCGAATGGCTCGCCACCTCGATCGCCGAGCTCAACGAGCGCGAGCAGATCATCATCCGGGAGCGGCGCCTGCGCGAGGACGGGCGGACTCTCGAGGAGCTGGGCCGACGCTTCGGCATCAGCAAGGAGCGGGTCCGACAGATCGAGGCTCGGGCGCTGCAGAAGCTCAAGATCTCGCTCTTGAAGCGGATCAAGGATCCGGCCGAACTGGAGCTGCTCGAAGCCATGCCCGCCTGACGGCGGGCCGGCCCGGGCGGCCCGTAGCCGGAACCGTTTTCGGGGCGCCTTTACGGGCGCCCTTTTCTGTTCCAGAGCAGAGCCATGGCCCAGGAATTCGACATCACCATCATCGGCGGTGGCCACAGCGGCCTGTTCCTGGCCCGCGCCCTCGCCGACCAGGGCTGGCGGCTGGCCCTCGTCGAACCGCGGCCGATCGGCACCGCACCCGCAACGGCCGACGGCCGCAACCTCGCGCTGATGCGCAGCAGCCGCGAGGCGGCCGACCGGTTCGGGATCTGGCCGGCGCTGGCCCCCGTGGTCCGTCCGGTGGAGGCGGTTCACCTGCGCGAGAAACCGGGCGGGGCCACGCTCGTCACCACCATGCGCGAACTCGGCGGTCGCCCCTTCGCCTATGGCGTCGAACATCCTGCGCTGCACGCGGCCCTGGCCACCTCCCTGGCCGAGCTCGGCGAGCCGCCGCGCATCTTCGCGAATGGCCTGCGGGGCCTGGAGCGTCGCCCCGAGGCGCGCCTTCTGGAGCTCGCCGACGGCAGCCGCATCGCCACCCGTCTGGTGATCGGCGCCGATGGCCGTGGCTCGCGGCTGCGCGAGCTCGCCGGCATCCGTCTCGATGCCTGGCGCTACGACCAGGCGGCGATCAGCTTCATCGTCGCACATACGCGGCCGCACCGGCAGACCGTCCATGAATGGATGCGGCCGCGCGGACCGTTGGCGCTGCTCCCTCTGCCGGGACGCAGAAGCGGCGTCACCTGGGTGGAACCGGAGGCCCGCGCCCGGGCCTTGGTGGCGGAAGGCGAGGAGGCGCTGCTGCGCCGCCTCGGCGAGGAGAGCGAGGGGGTGCTCGGAGATCTGCGCCTGGCCAGCCGGATCGGCATCCAGCCGCTCGGGGCTCAGCATGCCCGGCGCTATGTGGCCCCGCGCCTGGCCCTGATCGGCGATGCCGCTCATGGCGTCCACCCGATCCATGCCCAGGGCTTCAACATGGCGGTGGCCGACATCGCCGAACTGGCGGAGGCGCTGGCGCGGGCCGCCCGCCGCGGCGAGGATCCGGGCGGGGCCGATCTCCTCTTGGGCTACGAGCGGGCGCGCTGGTGGGCCAATCAGCAGCGCATCTGGATGACCGACGGGCTCAATCGTATCTTCTCCTCCGAGGCCGCCTGGCTGCAGCCGGTACGCAGCGGGGCGATCCGGGCGGTTGCGGCGCTGCCGCCGCTGCGCCGACGGCTCGCTCGGAACCGGATGCAGCTCGTCTGAAGGCGGCACGCGACGGAACGGACAGGGAGCGGATGGCGACCGAGGCACTGGCGGAACGGGTGGAGCGCGGACATGCCCTGCGCGGCGTGGAGGTGATCCGCGCCCTGCTGTCCACCCTGCCGAGCCAGCCCGGGGTCTATCGCATGCTCGGCGAACGCGGCGAGATGCTCTATGTGGGCAAGGCGAAATCGCTCCGCAAACGGGTGGTCGCCTACACCCGGCCGGAGACCCTGAGCGCGCGCCTCCGGCGGATGGTGGCGCTGACCCGCTCCATGGAGTTCGTGACCACCGGCAGCGAGGTGGAAGCGCTGCTGCTCGAAGCCAATCTGATCAAGCGGCACCGTCCTCCCTTCAACATCCTGCTGCGCGACGACAAGAGCTTTCCCTACATCTGCCTGCGTCGCGACCATCCTTTTCCGCTGCTCGGCAAGCATCGCGGCGCCCGCGAGAAG
>JALSRW010000294.1 GCA_026984595.1 Alphaproteobacteria bacterium | reverse complement strand
CGGGGCCATTCTCCTCCCGGGGGTCGGAGCCTTCGGCGCCGGGATCGCCAACATCCACGCCGCCGGCCTCGCGGAACCGCTGCTGCGACTGGTCGTCGACAAGGGCCGGCCGCTGCTCGGCATCTGTCTGGGCATGCAGCTTCTCGCCGACAGCAGCGAGGAGCACGGATCGCACCGCGGCCTCGGCCTCGTCCCGGGAAGGGTGCGGCGGCTGCAGCCGGACGACCCGAGCTGCAAGATCCCCCATATCGGCTGGAACGATCTGGAGATCCGCCGGCGTGACCCGCTGTTCGCGGAGATCGGGGAAACCCCCGAATACTATTTCGTCCATTCCTGGCATCTGGAGCCGGAGGAGGAAGCCCACTGCGCCGCCGTCTGCGAACACGGACAGCGTTTCGCGGCGGCGGTCGTCCACGGCCAGGTGACCGGCGTCCAGTTCCACCCCGAGAAGAGCCAGCGTGCGGGGATCCAGCTCCTGCGCAATTTCTGCGAGTTCGCCCGAAGATGCTGAAGAAGCGGGTCATCGCCGTGCTCATCCTGCGCTACGGCGAGGTGGTCCAGAGCGTGCAGTTCCGGCACACCAACGTGATCCACAAGGACCCCCGCTTCGCGGTCGAGTATTTCAGCAAGTGGGACGCCGACGAGCTGATCCTTCTCGACGTCACCCGCACCGACGATGCGCGGGCGCGTTTTCTCGACGCCCTCGAACGGGTGTCGCGGAGCTGCTTCGTACCGATCGCCGCCGGCGGCTGGCTGCGGAGCTCCGCCGACATCGAGGCGGTCCTCGCGCGCGGCGCCGACAAGGTGGTGATCAACAGCGAGGCGGTCCGACGTCCCGCTTTCCTGGAAGAGGCTTCGCGACGCTTCGGCAGCCAATGCATCGTCCTCGGCGTCGACTGCCGCCGCGACCCGGCGGGAACCGCCTTCGTCTTCACCGACCGCGGCCGCGAGGCCACCGGCATGCAGCCCGTCGAGTGGACCCGGCGGGCCGTGGAGCACGGTGCCGGCGAGATCTTCCTCTGCTCCATCGACCACGACGGCATGCGCGGCGGCTACGATCTGCCGCTCATGCGGGAGGTGGCGAGCGCGGTGCCGGTGCCGGTGATCGCCTTCGGCGGGGCGTCCACCGCCGAGCATCTCGCAGCCGGGCTGCGGGAGGGAGGCGTCGACGCCGTTTCCGCCGCCAATGTCTTCCACTACAGTGAAAACAGCATGCGCAAGATGAAGCGGGCGCTGCTCGCGATGGGACTCCCGGTGCGACGCTGATCCGCGCCGGAGGCCGCCGTCCGAGCCCCGTTCGTCAACCGGAGGAGACCCGATGCGTTATTGCGCGCGATGCACCTTCCCCGAGAACGCCCGACCGACCATCCTCTTCGACGAGGAGGGGATCTGCAGCGGCTGCCGTACGGCGGAGGCCAAGAAGCAGATCGATTGGGATACCCGCGAGCGGATGTTCCGGGAGCTGGTCGCGGAGTACAAGGCCAAGGCGCGGGAAAAGGGCCAGCCCTACGACTGCATCATCCCGGTCTCCGGCGGCAAGGACAGCCATTATCAGGTCTATCTGGCGACACAGGTCTACGGGCTCCGGCCGCTGCTGGTGACCTACAACCACGGATTCAACACCCGTCTCGGGCTTCGCAACCTCCGCAATCTCGTACGCAGCTTCAACTGCGATCTCCTCCGCGTCTCCTCCGGCCTCGACACGGTGCGGCGGCTCAGCCGCTACATGCTGCGACGCTGCGGCGACGTCACCTGGCACTATCACGCGGGAATCTTCACCGTCCCCTTCCAGGTGGCGGTCGAAAAGCGGATCCCCCTCATTCTCTGGGGCGACCACGCGCGCAGCGAGCTCACCGGTCAGTTCCGCCTCGAGGACATGCCGGAGTTCACGAACTGGTGCCGGCAGCAGTACGACATGCGCGGAATCGAGATCGACGATATCCTCGCCGACCCGGAAAGCGGCCTCCGGCGCCACGAGCTCGCCCCGTTCACCTTCCCGGACATGGATCTGATGGACGAGATCGGCATCCGCGGGGTCTACATGGGAGTCTACATTCGCTGGGACGCTCTCGAGAGCACCAAGATGCTGATGCGCGACTGGGGCTTCGCCGTGCATCCGGGACCGCGGGAAAAAACCTTCAATCTCTACCACAAGATCGACGATCATGCGAACGAGGTGCACGACTATCTCAAGTACCTCAAGTTCGGCTACGGCCGGGCGACCGACCACACCGCCGAGGAAATCCGCAGCGGGCGCATGACCCGCGAGGAGGGCATCGCCCTGGTGCGCCGCTACGATTCCGTCCGGCCCTCCTCCCTCGATCTCTATCTCGACCTTTTGGGCATCAGCGAGGAAGAGTTCGAGGCGGCCATCGACGACCAGCGGGACACCGAGATCTGGGAACGGGGAGCGGACGGACGATGGCGCGCGAAATCCGCCATTTGGAAGAACGACAGCGTCACCTCCAACATGCTGGAGGCCGCCCGCCTGCCCCTGGTCGCCGAGGCCGACCGGACCTTCGGCTGGAACAACCGTCATCTCTACTATTCCGACATCCACGAACCCTGGCCCCATGCCGACGACCGCTTCCTGGTCGAGCGGGAAGGTCCCGAATTCGTGCTGGTCTGATCCCTCGCCGACAATGGATACCGTCCTGCTGCGGTCCTGGCGGTTCCTGATCGCCTTCCAGTATCGCTGGGTCCTCCGGCAACCCGCCGACACGCTGGATCGCGGACCGGCCCGGCTGGCGCCCGTATTCGCGCGCAGCCCGATGCTGTTTCCGCTGCTGGCGGCACTCCAGTACCGCATGACCGCGGCACCGCCGACCGACGGCTGTCCCATCTGGGTCACCCATCGCTCGTCCAAGATCGAGCGCGCCCTGCGGGACCTCGGCGAGGCGTTCGGCCGATCGCTCGAAGCCCGGGCACCCCGGCGCCGTCATGCCGCATTTTCGGCCGTTCTTTCCCCGCGCCTGGTGACCCGGATCGTCCGGCTGGTCGCCCGGAGGGCGCATCGTCTCGACCGCCACGTGCAGCGCAGTCTCGTCCAGATGCTGCTGGAATATGCCGCCCTCTGCCGGATCTTCGCCCGCAGTCCGCCGGCTCTCGTGCTGGTCCCCTGCGATCTTTCACCGCGGCGCATCGCCCTCGGCGCCGCCGCCGAGCGGCGGGGCGTTCCCTGCCTCTATCTCCAGCTCAGCCTCTTCAACACCTACGCGCCACCCTTCCGTCCGGACATGGCGGTGGTCGTCAATTCCCAAGCCGAGCGCAGCCTCGCGGCGATCGGTGCGGCGACGCTGCGCCGGTCCCCGGGCGAAGGCGTGCCGCAACTCCGTTTCCGTGCCGAGCCGCCGCGGCGCATCGGCGTGGTCCTCAACAACTACATCCGGCCCGAGAAGCTCGAAGGGTCCCTGATCCGGCTGCGGCGACAGTTTCCCGAAGCGGCCTTCATCCTTCGTCCCCATCCCAACAGCCGGCACCGGCTGCGACCGATGCCCGAGGGTTTCCTGCTCGATTCTCCGGGCCGCGATCTCGCCGCCTTCGCCGACGAGATCGATCTCGCCATCGTCGGCAACAGCGTCGCCCAGCTCGATCTCCTGGGGCTCGGCCTGCCGGTCGTCCATCTCGACGGTCTCGACGAGATCGCTTTCGACCACTGCGGTTTCGTCGCCGAAGGGCTGGTCTTCGGGGCGGCGACGGCCGCGGAGATCGAGTTCGGCCGGGTGCGGGCCTTCTATGTCCGGCCATCCTGGCGACCGCGCCTCCTCGAGAGGCTGGGGGTGCTCCCGGACCCGCGTCCCCGAGGCCGCGAACGCGAGGCCCTCCAGCGCTGGCTCCACGACTGCCTGGATCACGAACCCTTCCGTGGGCGGCCGGTATGTGCGGCATCCTAGGCATCCTGGGATCACCGGCCGAACTTTCGGAGGAAGAGCTCCGGCGCGGTCTCGCCCGGCTCGCCCACAGGGGTCCCGACGCCGAGGGGGTCTTCCTCGATCGGGAGGCCGGCATCATGCTCGGGCACCGGCGGCTCGCCATCCTCGATCTTTCCGCCGCCGGCGAGCAGCCGATGCAGTCGAGCTGCGGACGGTTCGTGATCGTCTACAACGGCGAAATCTACAATTTCCGGGAACTGCGCCACGAGCTCGAAGGTCTCGGCCATCGTTTCCGCGGCCACTGCGACACCGAAGTGGTGCTGGCGGCGATCGGGCAGTGGGGGGTGGAGGCTGCGGTCCGCCGGTTCCTCGGCATGTTCGCCTTCGCCCTCTGGGACCGGGTGGAACGACGGCTGTGGCTGGGTCGCGACCGGCTCGGCAAGAAGCCTCTCTACATGGCCCTCTTCGGCGAGACCCTTCTGTTCGCTTCCGAGCTCAAGGCGCTGCACGCCTTCTCGGCCTTCCGGCCGATCGTCGATCGCGACAGTCTTGCCCTCTTCCTCCGCTACCGCTACGTCCCCGATCCCCGCTCCATCTATCGCGAGGTCGTCAAGCTCCCGCCCGGCCATCTCCTCGCCGTGACGCCGGGCGAGCTCGCACGTTCGACGGTCTCCGGGCTGCTCGCGCGGGCGCTGCGCTACTGGTCGGCGCGGGAGGTGGCCCTCGCCGGCCGGCGTCGTCCGGTGACCGACGAGACGAAGGCGCGGGAAAGGCTCGATGCTCTGCTCGAGGAGGCGGTGGCCTGCCGGATGGTCGCCGATGTGCCGCTGGGGGCGCTGCTCTCCGGCGGAATCGACAGCAGTCTGGTGATCGCGCTGATGCAGGCCCGGAGCTCGCGTCCGGTACGCAGCTTCACCATCGCCTTCGACGATCCCGCCTACGATGAATCCGCCTTCGCCGCCGCCATCGCCCGGCATCTCGGTACCGAACACCGGGAGCTCCGGGTGACCGCCGCCGACGCGCTCGACCTCGTGCCCTCCCTGCCGGTGATGTTCGACGAACCTCTCGGCGATGCCTCGGCGATCCCGACGGCCCTCGTCTGCCGGCTCGCCCGCAGCGAGGTGACGGTAGCTCTTTCCGGCGACGGCGGCGACGAGACCTTCGGCGGCTACAACCGCTATTTCCGCACCCTGCGCGAGGCCCGGGCGCTCCGGATCCCCGGGTGGCTGCGTACCCCGGCGGCGAAGGGACTCGACCTCCTCACCGCCCTTTCCGGCGCGGCCGGCCTGCGCGCCAAGGGCCTCGCCAAGCGTGCGGACCGCATCCGGCATCGCGACCTCGCGGCCCTCTACCGTCACCGGCTGTCGCACTGGGAGCGGGCCGAGAGCCTCGTCCCCGGAGCCGGCCCGGTGGAGGAGATGCCGGTGTTCGCTTCGCCGGCCCCGCCGCTCGGGGATTCCGCCCATTACATGATGTGGCTGGACAGCGAAAGCTATCTTCCCGGCGACGTGCTGGTGAAGGTGGATCGCGCGAGCATGGCGGCGAGCCTCGAGATCCGCTCGCCGCTCCTCGATCATCGGGTGGTCGAGTTCGCCTGGCGGCTGCCGGTCGCGTTCAAGATCGGGGACGGTGTCGGCAAGCGGATCCTGCGGCGTCTGCTCGGCCGCCGTCTGCCCGCGGAGCTGTTCGAACGGCCGAAGCGCGGCTTCAACGTGCCGCTCGCCGCCTGGCTGCGCGGCCCCTTGCGCGACTGGGCGGAAAGCCTGATCGAGGAACGCCGCCTGCGCGAGGAGGGCTTTCTCGATCCGCAGCCGATCCGGGCCTGCTGGCAGGAGCATCTCGCGGGACGGCGCAACTGGGGCCACGCCCTGTGGGACGTGCTCATGTTCCAGGCCTGGCTCGAGCACTGGCAGGACGGCGGCGGGGCCGCTGCCGGCGGCTCCGGGAGCCTCACATGAAGCGTGCACGGCGGCCCGCCCGGCGGCGGAACTCCCGGGCCAGTTCCGGATCGTTGGTGCTCAGATAGGTGGGACCCGCCTGGAGGCAGTAGGGTGCGGGCAACCCGAGCCGGTTGAAGGGCCGCTCGTGGCGCGAGGGTTTGAGGGCGTTGAGACGCAGATTGTGGCGGAAGTGGAGGGCGAGGAAGCGTCGGTAGCCGCGATCGGTGAAGCGGCGCAGATGCGGATCCTCCCACTCCGGCTGGCCGGCGTGCCAGTGGACGCTCTCCTCGCGACCGAGCATCACCCCCACCATCTTGCGGAGACCGAATTCGTTCGGCACATGGGACAACAGCACACCGCCCGGGCTCGTCACCCGGGCGATCCGCGAGAGCGCCTCCGCCGGCCGCAGGAGATGCTCGAACACATCGGTGCAGACGACGACGTCGAAGAGGCCGAGGTCCTCCAGATCCTGTCGGTCGAGGTCCCGCAGATGGAAGGCGATACCCGCTTCCCGGAAGGCCTCGGCGTAGCAGTCTTCGACATCGAGTGCGGCCCGCCTCGCCATTGGCACCCGGGCGAGAAAGTCGGGTAGACCGGCCCCCACCTCGAGAATCGAATCCCCGAACAGGTCCCGGTGCTCCTCCAGAATCCGGAGCAGCAGCTTGCGCGTCGATCCCAGCCCCTTCTTCTCCAGGATGTCGCGCAGATAGGAAACCTCTTCCCCTGTCCGGGTCGCCATGGCTCCAGGTCTCGTCCGGCGGATCGCGGCGCCGGCCCGCGGGAGCGGCGGTGCGTTGACGCCGATCCCGCGCTCGCGTATCGGCAGGGTGCCGGGTCGGGCAACCCCCGATCCGCTCGCGAGGGGTTCCATGTATCGCAGCTTCGCCGAACCTTCCATGAATTTCGACGGGGTCTCGCTGCTCGTCACCGGCGGAACCGGCTCCTTCGGCCGCCGGTTCGTACGCCTGCTGCTGCGTCATTCCCGTCCCCGCCGTCTGATCGTCTTTTCGCGGGACGAGCTCAAGCAGAGCGAGATGCGCGAGGCCCTCGAGGCGGAGCTCGACGCGGACGCCTTCCGCCGCCTGCGATTCTTCATCGGCGACGTGCGCGACCGCACCCGGATGGAGCTCGCCATGCGGGAGGTCGACTATGTGATCCACGCGGCCGCCCTCAAGCAGGTACCGACGGCCGAATACAACCCCTACGAATGTCTGCGCACCAACATCGGCGGGGCGGAGAATGTCGTCTGGGCGGCGCTTCGCAACCGCGTCCGCAAGGTGGTGGCGCTCTCGACGGACAAGGCCTGCAACCCGATCAACCTGTACGGCGCTTCCAAGCTCGCCTCCGACAAGACCTTCGTCGCCGCCAACAATCTCTCGGGCGACCTCGGCACCCGCTTTTCCGTGGTGCGCTACGGCAATGTGGTGGGATCGCGCGGCAGCGTCGTGCCCTTTTTCCGGCGCCTCGCCGAAGAACGCGCGGAGGCGGTACCGATCACCGACGAGCGGATGACCCGTTTCTGGATCACCCTGGACCAGGGCGTGCGCTTCGTGCTGAGCTGCTTCGCCCTGATGCGCGGCGGCGAGATCTTCGTTCCCAAGATCCCGAGCATGCGGATCGTCGATCTGGCGGCGGCGATGCTCCCCTGGGCGCGGCGGAAGATCATCGGCATCCGCCCCGGGGAGAAACTGCACGAGACGATGATCTCGGAGGACGACGCCCATCATACGCTGGATCTCGGCGACCGCTACGTGATCGAGCCGGCGTTCGCCGAATGGGAGCGGGTCTCCTTCGCCGCCGACGGCTGTCCGCGGGTTCCGGACCGCTTCGCCTACAGCAGTGACGAGAACGCCGAATGGCTGGACGCCGAGGGGTTGCAGCGGCTGCTGCGAGAAACGGAGGCATGATCGAGACGGCACGGTTCCTCCCCTACGGCCGGCAGACCGTCGAGGCCGCGGATGTGGCGGCCGTGGTCGAGGTCCTGGAAAGCGACCACCTCACCACCGGCCCCGCCGTCGGACGGTTCGAGCGCGCCTTCGCCGAAGCGGTGGGAGCGCCGCACGCGGTAGCCTGTTCGAGCGGCACGGCCGCCCTCCATCTGGCGTTGCTGGCTCTCGACCCGCCGGAAGGTGCGGTCTGTATCGTTCCCGCCCTCACCTTCGCCGCCACCGCCAACGCCGTCCGCCTTTGCGGTGGGCGGGTGGTGTTCGCCGATGTCGATCCCGAGACCGCGCTCCTCGGTCCGGCCCAGCTCGAGGCTGCCATCGCCCGCGCCGACGGTCCGGTCGCGGCGGTCCTGCCCGTGGACTACGCCGGCCAGCCCGCGCCGACGGCGGAGCTCGCCGAGATGGTGCGCAAGCGCGGCATCCGGATCGTCGAGGATGCCTGCCACGCCCTCGGCAGCCGCTTCCACGATCGCTTCGGGGCAGCCACGGTCGGTGACGGTTCCCGCGCCGATCTCTGCTGCTTCTCCTTCCATCCGGTGAAGACCATCGCCTGCGGCGAAGGCGGCATGGTGACCACCGCCGATCCCCTGCTCGCCGAGCGCCTGCGTCGGCTGCGCAACCACGGCATCGAACGCGATCCCGCCCGCTTCGCGGACCGCGCCGCCGCCTTCGATGCGCAGGGGGAGCCGAACCCCTGGTACTACGAGCTGCGGGAACTCGGCCTCAACTACCGGCTGTCCGATATCCATGCCGCCCTCGGGGCGAGCCAGCTCCGCAAGCTCGACGCCTTTCTCGCCGCGCGGCGGCGGCTGGTCGATGTCTACGACCGGCTGCTCGCGCCCCTCGCGCCGGAAGTCCGCCCTCTCGCCCGGGTCGCGAACGCGGAGCCGGGCTGGCATCTCTACGTGGTGCGGATCGACTTTCCCGCCCTCGGTATCGACCGGGCGACGGTGATGCGCCGCCTGCGGGAGCGCGGCATCGGCAGCCAGGTCCATTACATCCCGCTCCATCTCCAGCCCCTCTACCGGTCGCGGAACCCGGACCTGAGGCTGCCCGGGGCGGAGCAGTTCTACGCCCGCTGCCTGTCGCTGCCGCTGTTCGTCGGAATGACGGAGCAGGAGGTCGAGCGGGTGGTCGGCGATCTCGCCCGGATCCTCGGTCTCCGGTCGTGAGAGAGCCTCTCGCGATCCTCCGCTGCGATGCCTCGCCGGACCTCGGAACCGGCCATGTGATGCGCTGCCTCGTGTTCGCACGAGCCCTCACGGCCCACGGCTGGAAAACCCTGTTCGTCTGCCGGCCGCCCAGCCGGACGACGGTACCCGGGCTCGCCGCCGCCGCCCTCCACGAACTGCCCTCGGATCTCGACCTGGCGGAGGAGGCGACCTACCTGCGGCATCATCTTCCCGCGCCGGCACTTCTGGTCGTCGATCACTACGGCTGGCACGCGTCGCTGGAGGAGGGCTGTCGCGGCTGGTGCCGGCGCATCCTGGTGGTGGACGATACCGCGGCCTCCCGGCGGGACGCGGATTTCCTCGTCAACCCCAATCCCGGCTGGAGCGAGAAGGCGTACCACGGCCTTCTGCCCCGCAGGTGCCGGCTGCTCCTGGGACCCCGTTACGCCTTTCTGCATCCCGCCTTCCGCAGCGCCCGCGCCATCGCCCGCCCACGCCGCGAGGTACGCCGGATCCTCGTCGCCATGGGGGGCACCGACCCGGTCGACGCCACCGGTGAGGCGGTGGCCGTGCTCGCCGCCGCCGATTTCCCGGGCACCATCGAGGTGGTGCTGGGGCCCGCTGCCCCCGGCCTCCCCTCGCTGCGTCGGCGGGTCGCGGGCGATCCTCGCTTCCATCTCCGTGTCGGCGTCACGCCGCCGGAAATGGCGGAGCTCCTCCGCCGCTGCGACCTCGCCGTAGCGGCCGCCGGATCCAGTAGCTGGGAGCGCTGCTGTGTCGGTCTGCCGAGCATCGTTTCGCCGATCGTCGCCAATCAGGAGCGTGCCGCACGGGCATTGGAGGCGGAGGGAATCGCCCTGGTGGTGGAGGGGCTGGGCCGCGGCGGCGGTGGCCCCGGCCTGGCTTCGGCGCTCGAGCGATTACGTTCGGATCCGGGACTGCGGGCGCAGTTCCGGGAACGCGGACGGCGGCTCGTCGACGGGCGAGGCGCGGAACGGGTCACAGAGGCAGTTGCCAGAACGGAAGCGGTGTCGCATGCCCCCTGAAGATATTCCCGCCTGGTGGCGCAAGCCCCGCCGGATCACCGTGGTGGTGGACAATCCCAACTGGATTCTGCCCCATGCCCACCGCCTCGTCGAGGAAGCCCGGCGAGCCGGCGACCATGCGCGGCTTCTCGTCGAGCTGTCGGCGGTGGAACCCGGCGAGATCGCCTTCTTTCTGAACTGCCACGCCAGAGTGCCGGAGGCGGTGCTGGCCCGACATCGGCGCAATCTCGTCGTCCATGCGAGCCGTCTGCCCCGAGGCCGGGGGATGTCGCCCTGGGTGTGGCAGATCCTGGAAGGGGCCCGAGTCCTGCCCCTCACCCTGTTCGAGGCGGTGGCCGAACTCGATGCCGGACCGATCTACCGGACCGTCGAGATCCCTCTCGAAGGGCACGAACTGGTGGACGAGCTGCGCCGTCTGATCGGCGATGCCGCCGTCGATCTCTGTCGTTGGTTCCTCGACAGCGAGCACCCGCCCGCTGCCCGCCCCCAGATCGGGGAGCCCAGCTTCTACCGGCGACGGACACCCGAAGACAGCCGCCTCGATCCTTCTCGTTCCATCGCCGAGCAGTTCGAGCTGCTGCGGGTGGTCGACAATGACCGTTATCCGGCCTTTTTCGACCTCCGGGGAGCGCGCTATCTTCTGCGGATCGAAAAGGTGCCGCCCGACGACAACCGCGTGAGGGACGAACCGTGACCATCCCGTCCGTCAGCCGCCAGGAAAAGATCTGGGCCGGGGCCTTCGGCGACGCCTATGTGGAGCGTAACCGCCGGCTCGACCAGCTCGCCGGCAAACGCCGTCTCTTCGCCCGAATCCTCGCCCGGGCGCCGGGCGTGCAGAGCGTGCTCGAGCTCGGCGCCAACATCGGCCTCAACCTGATCGCCATCGGCGAGCTGCTGCCGCATGCGCGGCTCGCCGGGGTGGAGATCAACGGGAAAGCACATGCCGAACTGGCCCGGATCCCCCGGGTCGAGGCCCATCTCACGAGCCTCTTCGACTTCGCGCCCGAGACGCCCTTCGACCTCGCCTTCACCGCCGGGGTGCTGATCCACGTCGCGCCGGAGCGGCTGCCCGAGGCCTACGACCGCCTCCACGCCGCGAGCCGCCGCTATCTCCTCATCGCCGAATATTACAACCCGACCCCCGTCGAGGTACCCTACCGCGGCGAACGGGAACTTCTCTTCAAACGGGATTTCGCCGGCGAGCTCATGGACCGCTTCCCGAACCTCGCGCTCCTCGACTACGGATTCGTCTGGCGCCGCGACCCGGTGTTCCCGCTCGACGATCTCACCTGGTTCCTGCTCGAAAAACGCGGAGGAGCGGGAACATGACCGGGAAAGGCCTCACGATCGCTGGACGCGAGCTCGGCCCCGGCCGTCCGCCCTTCCTCATCGCCGAGCTTTCCGGCAACCACGGTGGCTCGCTGGAACGGGCGCTGCGGCTCCTGCGGGCGGCCGTCGAAGCCGGAGCGGACGCCGTCAAGCTCCAGACCTACCGCCCCGACACCATCACCATCGACCACGACGGCCCCGGCTTCGTGATCGAGACGGGGCCCTGGGCGGGACGGCGGCTCTACGAGCTCTACGGCGAGGCCAGCACCCCCTGGGAATGGCACGAGGCGCTGTTCACCGAGGGCCGGCGTCTCGGGGTTCCGGTCTTCAGCACCCCCTTCGACCCGACGGCGGTGGATTTTCTCGAAGGTTTCGACGTACCGGCTTTCAAGATCGCCTCCTTCGAGATCGTCGATCTGCCGCTGGTGCGGCGGATCGCCCGCACCGGCAAACCCCTGATCCTCTCCACCGGCATGGCCACGGAGGCGGAGATCCTGGAGGCGGTGGAAGCCGCCCGGGAAGAGGGCAACCGGGAGATCGTCGTTCTCCACTGCAACAGCGGCTATCCGACTCCGATCAGCGACAGTCGCCTCGCCACCATGGCCCGCCTCCGCGAGCTCACGGGCTGTCCCGTCGGCCTCTCCGATCACACTCTCGGTACCGCAGCGGCGGTGGCGGCGGTGGCGCTGGGCGCGGTGGCGATCGAGAAGCACATCACCCTGGCCCGGGCCGAAGGCGGGCCGGATGCCGCCTTTTCCCTCGAGCCCGGGGAGTTCGCCCGGCTGTGCCGCGACTGCCGCGACGCCTTCGCCGCCATCGGCGAGGCCAAACGCGGGTTGTCCCCGAGCGAGGAATCGAGCCGGGTGTTCCGCCGCTCCCTCTACGCGGTGGCGCAGATCGCCGCCGGCGAGACGCTCACCGAGGCGAACATCCGCTCGATCCGCCCGGGCTTCGGGCTGCCGCCCAAACATCTGCCGGCGCTGCTCGGCCGGCGCGCCCGGGTCGATATTGCCCGCGGCACCCCGCTTTCCTGGGATCTGATCGCCGACTGAAACCAGCGGAGCAGCCCCGCCCGTTGCGTCATTTTCGCCGGGCCGGGGCCTTCCTCCCGGCCATATCGTCGCGCCACGGCTTTGCAACGGTGGGCAGCAGCGTCCGAGGCCACGAGCCCGTCGCGGCACTCCGCGAGCTCCCGGGACGCCCCCCGACCGCGGCTCACGAGGCAGCGGTGGTGGGGTCGATCATCTTGCGGATCTCGGTGATCCTGGTAGCCGGAAAGCCGCTGATTTC